>JAYRVL010000815.1:0-2396 GCA_041918575.1 Anaerolineae bacterium
ACGCCGATGCCCGCACGGCCGCCTGGTTGAACGATGGCGACATCGTGTTGGAGGCGCAAGAGCAGGGCGGCTTGCAACGGGATCTGCGCCCGGCAGACGATCAGGAAAACGCCATGACACACCGGCCAGTGCATCTGCCAGGATTCTTGTCGCACCTTCCGCTCAGATTCCATCCGTCTACGGACGAACGCTTCGCCTGCCTGGATCAACCGGAAACGGTCTATGGATCATCGGCTACCATCGGCGTGACGGCTGCCCTGGCCGTTTTATCGCTGGAGGCAGTCCTTGGCTCAGCCCTGTTTACATCCTTCATGCCAGAACCTGGTTCTCCCACGATGTTCGTCTTGGGATTTGTCTTGCTGTCACTGTCTCTGCTGCCGCGCCTGTGCGCTCACGGGCATCGCACAGATCTGTATTGGGGCAACCTACGCAGCGCGCTCCTGGCCTACAGCGGCATCATGCTGGCGACCCGTTTTGTCTTGACCGCGCTCTTCTCTGTAGTCCTGCTGACCGGCTTCATCTCCCTGGATGAACTGATCCGTCTGACCAGCGCCATTCTCAGCAGCTCTGTCCCCATTGATGCCACCCTGCCCTTGCCCGCGTGGCTGTATGTCTGGCTGCCTTTTGCTTTCAATGCCCTCCTGCTCCTGCCGCTTCTGGGAGCCGCTCTCTGGCTGGACGCTCGCCTCAAGCGCGCTGTGCTGACCTGGTACGCAGCGCCGTGGTTGCGGCAGTGGTTCATCCCGATCTGCTGGGCGATTACGCTTGTCCTGGCCGGTCTCCTGTGGTTGGTGATCTTGCCCCTGTTGGTGATCCCGCTCTTTGGCAATCTGACCGATTTATGGGGACCACCAGGCTTGTGGCTCATGCTGACAACCCTCGGCGCCGCGGTCGGCGGCCTTTGGTTCATGCAGGCCAACAGACGCTGGCAGCAACGTTGTTCGTGCGGCAACCGCAGCACGAACCCCTTTCAGTTGGGCATGAGCTGTCCAGGCTGCGGTCAATTGCTCAACGCCTGGCTTGTGGCAACCTACAAGCTCACGCCATGAGTTGACAAGGAGTTTTCAGCCGACGATGCGCACATTTCTGCGGTGGACAACGATTGTCTTGTATCTCTTCTGCACGCCAGCCGTCCTGTTTTGGCCTGAGTCGGGCCACCCGATCCTGGCCTGGGGTAGCCTGTTGGTCGTTCTGGGCGCGCTCAGCAGCGCTCCGCTCGTGGTGATTGCGCTGCGCTCCTTCTTTGCGCGGCGCGTCGGGCTGGCGTTGCTGTTCGCAGGAGTCCTGGGTATCTGGGGCTACGGTCAATGGTGGGGCGACTGGCTGGAGCGCCAGATCGCCCCGCATCTATTTGCCCGTCTTGATCTTTTCATGGTACTGCTTGGATTGCAGGCCTTACTCGTGGTACCCACCCTGTTTATCGTCCTGTTGCTGCGGCGTGATATCTCTCTGTGGCTACTCGGGACCGCGTGGTTTCTCGAACCGGCTCTGATTGCTCTTTTTGCCAGCCGCTTTACCAGAGTGGCGCAATTGTTCGACCTCACCAGCCTGGGTACGCCCCGCGCCGATCTGGCCTGGATGTTGCCCAACTGTCTGGCCGGCGCCGCCTGTGTTTTGGGCGGCATGGGATTTGTCGTCTACTTCTTGCGCCTCTTGATTGCAGAGGCGGAGGGACGGCCTGTCAAGACAGCGTAACGCACTCCCTTCCCCTCGCAAACCCCGCCAATTGCACATCCTCCCTCCCTCTGCTATAATTCCCCCCAGGGCCGCCACGGCTCACCTGTGCCACCTTGATTTGCCGGCGACGAACCGGCGCTTGCGCGGACGCAAGGAGCTCCCGTCTTGCTACCTGACACCTGGCTTTTTGGGCTTCTGATCGTTGTCCTGGGAACGTTCCTCGTTCTCCTGGTCATCTTGGCGCGCGTCCTCAGACGCCCACCCAAACGCCGCACCACACCGCTGCCTGCGGAGACGCCGGACGCCGGCGATGAGCGGGTTGGCCGCGCGCCGACTCTCAAACCCACCGCGCCGCCCGCCTACCTGCACGGCCTGTCCGAAAAGTACCAGGGGCGCGCTATCGTCCTCACTCCCGCCGGCCTGACCCTGGGCCGCAGCTCCGATAATCAGTTCGTGCTGGCCGATGAGCCGCTCGTTTCCCGCTACCACGCCGAAATTCACTGGGAAAATGACGCCTGGCTGCTGACCGATCGCGACAGCGCCAACGGCACCTGGGTGGACGGTCAACGCGTCGGACGCCATGCCCTGCGCCCCGGCCAACACGTGCAGCTCGGCGCCACCGAGTGGATCTTCTCCGATCAGGCGATCATGACCACCCCCTCCCTGCCGCCCACGGCGATCGAGTCGCCGCACGATTCGCCGCACCCCCTGGCCCACAT
>JAYRVL010000816.1:0-1674 GCA_041918575.1 Anaerolineae bacterium
ACTTCATTGGAGAGCCACGCGCCTGATTGCGGCTGGACCTGGCCAATGACGGGGTCAATGAACGTGACGCCGACCTGGAACGCGATAACAAAAAAGATGATCGCCGTAATGGCGTTCATGGTGACGCCGCCCAGCAAAACCATGGTTTTCTGCCAATAGGTTTTGTTGCGGTAATCGCCGGGGTCGCTCTTGATGGCGTCGCCGAGTTTTCCGGGCGTGTCGCTCTGGCCCTCCATCTGCACGTAGCCGCCAAAGGGCACCCAGCCGATGCGATATTCGGTTTCGCCCCACTTCTTGGCGATGATGTTCGAGAAGCGCTTGCCCACAAAGGGCATGGGAAAGCCGATTGAGAAAGCGTGGACACGGATGCCCACCCACTTGGCCGCCAGGAAATGCCCCATCTCATGAATGAAGATGATGAAGCCAAAGCCCAGTACCACCTGCAGTATGTAGAATAGCATCATAGCCCGCCATGCTAGCGGCTGCGCAGGCAGTACGGTAGGGGCTCTGTGGGGTTGGCGGCGTCAAATTTCGGAGGCCCTCTTCGCTGACAACTCCCTTCCGTCTGGCGTTGCGTTCCCTTACACTCCCGCCGCCCTGGGAGCCTCATGCATGGAAGTCGTCGTTGAATGCCTGTGCAGCAAGAAGTACTCCGTGGTTGCGGCGTCGGTGCCCGAGTTCGTGTGCCAGGCCTGCAAACGCACGCTCCAGGTTCCCAGTGCCGAAATCCACAACAAGCTTGAAGCCCTGCGCAAAGCCTGGCGCGAATCCGGCACCAACATCCGTCGCCTCGCGGGCGTAGTCGAAGAAGTCGCGGCCCTGCGCCACGAGCAAACGCTGCCGCTGCTTTCCGTCGCAGCGCAAACGGGCATTCGCGAGGTAGTCAACGGCGCCCTTGTCGGGCTTTGTCGCTATGACGGCCCCGGCCAAGACCTGCTCTTTGCCTGGCTCAAGGAAGGCACTCTGGGCGTAACGCGCCTGATTTCGGCCTTCAAGGAAGCGCAGTACGCCGACGGCCCGGGCTTCCTCTGCGACACCATTGACGCGGGCAAGCTCAAGGAAAACCAGATCGCCGAAGCCGCCGATTATCTCGGCGAGAGCGGCACGCCGCGCGCTCTGGCTACGCTCAAGGCTGTGCGCCGCGCTTTCCCGGGCCAAGCCGCCATCCTCGACAGCGCCCTGGCGCGCCTTTCTCATGTAGATGAAAGCGCGACAGCGATTCCCGAAAGTGCGCGCGCCATTCCCGGCCGGCCTTCGCAGCAACTGGCAACCTCCAAAAAAGGCTGCATGGGCCTGCTCATGTTTGGCCTGCTGATTCTACTGGCTCTGGCTGCGCTGACGGGCTGCGACGAAGTCAAACGCAAGGAATTCACCGGCCTGCTGGGCACCGTGGGCTACCCGCCCATTGCCGGCTGCACCGTAGACATTTACGACGCCAGCCGCTTTGAAAGCCTCGATTCGATTCAGGGCCGCCTGACCCAAACCACCACCGACTTTGGCGGCCGCTTCATTGTTGAAATCGGCGAGATCAATCTCGGCCGCCCGCTCATCATTGTCGCGCGGCCAACCACCGGCGCCACTTACCTTGATTACGGCGCGCCCGGCAGCCCGCTGGTTGCCTTTTCCGGCAACCGGCGCCCCTGGGTCAGTGTGATTCGCCAGTGGCAAGGCGGC
>JAYRVL010000817.1:0-2679 GCA_041918575.1 Anaerolineae bacterium
CATCTGCTGCCAATAGGGCCAATCGTGCGCCCAACCGTTCCATGTGCGGAATGCGTGCCAGATATTCTTGCTCCACAGCGCCGTGGACAGATCGCGATTGTTCTGGTACGCCGGGTCTTGCTCGCCGATCACGATGATCAAATCTACTTTCTTGATCTGCTCGATCCGTCCGGCGTCATGCTCGCTGGACACGAACTCGCTGGGATTGTTGAAGTAGATATTGTCGTCGTAATAGCCATCGAAGAAGCTGCGCATCTGATACTTGCCGCTCAGGCCAATGGCCCGGTTGACCAGGTCTGGATGGCGCAGGGCGAAGTTGATGGCGTGATAAGCGCCGAAGCTGCAGCCATGCACCAGGGTAAACGGCGTCAGGTTCCTTGCCCAGGCAAAGGGCAGCACCTCATTGATGATGTATTGCTCGTATTGCAGGTGGCGAATGATGCGCCCGCTGGGATGCACCGAGCGCGCGTAAAAACTTTCCGCATCCACGCTGTCAACACAGTAGAGCTGCAGCCGGCCGGCCTCGATGTGATCGCCCAGGGCCGTCACCATGCCTCGGTCTTCGTATTCGAAAAAGCGGCCGCGTGAGGTAGGAAAGACGATCATGCGCGCGCCGTCATGCCCAAAGACCAGCATCTCCATATCTCGGTTCAGTGTGGGGCTGTACCATTTATGGTATTCACGATTCATCGGTTCTTCCTCTGTGTTCTCTCTTGTTTATTCTCTCTCTTATTCTCTCTGTTTCTGCCGGTGAAAATACGATGCTGCCTGCCCAGCCATCAGGCCGCCGGCTCGACAAAGGTCAGGGGAAAATCAATCGTTTTTTGGTGCAGAACCGCATCGCCCCGTGTGAGGAGCAGATGAGCCTGGTAGATCGCAGCAGGCTGCGGCGGCTGGCGCAGGTGCAAGGTGTAGGATACTTCCTGCTCACGCGCTTCGATTACACTGAGTGTAGCAACTTCGGCGCCCGCCGGGTCCGTGACGGTGACGTCCAGGTTGGGATACTCGGCAAACGGGCTGAGCGCCACGCGCAGCCACAGGCGGCTCAGGTCAGGATAGGGATAGACAATCGCGGCCGTGATCTGTGGCGCCTGGTCTTCCCAGTTGATCTGTATTTGCATGATTCACACGAATGCCGCAGCTCGGGTTTTGATTTGCAGAACGATGTCCACGTGGTTTGCCGACATGCGCCCACCGGTCAACATAGCAGTCCCGGGGACGGGAGTGGGTGGGAGTCGAACCCACCACGGCCGCTTCGAGCACCCGTCACCGGTTTTGAAGACCGGGGAGCCCACCGGAACCCATCCACCCCCAACGTAGCGGTGGGGATGATACAATGCTTTGCACGATTCGTCAAAGTCCAGCCGAACGCCCCAGGCTGTAAGGCGAAGCAACACACATCAGGCGCGATTTCAATCGTTCTCTCGCTCGCCTGCAAGAAAGAGAGGCAATTCACTTCTTTGAGCATATCCAGGCGCGAAGATGCCCGTAACAAATTTCGGGCCAGCGCTGTCATGATAGGTGGATTCGCCCTCTCCAGGCAAATTGCAGCGGGCATGCTGCCACTGTGCAGAGATGACCTGAGCAGGGAGCCTGAGCATTCAAGCGTAGGCAAAGCGCACGGATTTAGTACAAACGTGGTACTGGACAAATTCGCAGCCCTGTGATAAAATCGGGGGGCTGAGCATGTAGGCTGATGGCCAAGCTCGCTTCCCCACACACCAATTTCTCACCTTCAGTTCTTTAGTATTTAGGAGGCGCAACATGAATCGTTTAACCCTCGGGCGACTGGCAGCCGTGGTGGGGCTATTAGCTCTCTTGGCCGTAGCAACTGCGGCCCCCGCCATTCCCGCGTCACCAGACGCTGGGACTATAGCCGTAGGCGCTGGCGCGCAGGTGTGGAATGGACACAACTGCTCAGTGCCCGTGTCAATCAATGTCAGCGGTCTGAGCGCAGGCTTGGGCGGCTATGAGACCAAGCTCAGTTGGGCCGCGGGTCGCTTCAGCTCAGCCGATGCGGACATCTCCATCAACATTGGCGCATACCTCACCAACGGCGGCATTCGCCAACAGACGGGCGACAGCGGCACACCGGCCCTCAAGGCCGTCTCCACCGACGCCGTCAAATGGGGCGGTTACTCTTGGGGCGCCGGCAATCCGCCTGGCAACATGGCTGATGGCCTCCTCTCGACGGTGAGCGTCAAACCTACCGCGACATGCGGCAGCGCGGCCATGACCCTGGCTGAGACTCAGTTGGTTGACATCAACGGTACCGTCATTGCCCTGACCAACCAGACCGGCGGCTCGGTGACTGTGTTCAGCCGCTACGACACCAGCGCAGGCGGCCCGCTGATCTCTGCTTCGGATGTCAATGCGGTTGTAGCTAAGCTCAACCAGGCTGTCGGCGCGGCGTGCGCTGTCGGCGGTAACTATCGCTATGATGCGTCGGTCGGAGGTCCTTTGATCTCTGCTGTCGACGTGAATGCGGTTGTTGCCAAGCTCAATCAGACTACGACTGCCACTTGCGTAGGCTAATGACAGGTTTTTCAGTTGTGTTGACTCACTCGATGACCAAAGGTGTTCCCACAAAAGAGGCTTTGGTACATGGGTGAGTCAATGTTTCAGTCTTGTGTTCAGATTCCGTTCATTACCGTCAGAGGAGGAATGTCATGATGATTA
>JAYRVL010000818.1:0-2926 GCA_041918575.1 Anaerolineae bacterium
CAGGGCCACGCGTGTGCCGGTGAAGGAGCCAGGGCCGATCGCGACCGCCACGCCGGTCACGTCCGCGATGGTCAAGCCAGCCTGGCCGAACATGGCGTTGACCTGGGGCAGCAGCTCCACGGTGTGGCGCCGGTTGGAGCGCCACGTCATTTCGCTGATGACCCGCTCGCCATCGCCATCGTACAGGGCGATGCTGGCGAGATCGGTGCAGGAATCGAGCGCCAGGAGCAGCGGTGTGGTCATCGGATCATCTCCGCAATCAGGCCGTGCAGCAGGGCGCGGTGGCGGGCGTCGTGCGCGGTCAGGGTCAAGCGCCGCGACAGGTGGTCCAGCCAGGCGAACTGCACGTCCAGGCGAGCGGTCGGCAGCAAGGCCGCGATGAGATCGGCCCATTCGATCACGGTCAACCCGTCTGCGCCCAAGAGGTCATCCAGGCCAAAGGCCAGGGCCTCGCCGGCCGCGGAGGCCAGGCGATAGACATCCACGTGATAGAGGCGCAGGCGGCCGTCATACTCACTGACGAGCGTAAAGGTGGGGCTGGTGATCTGTTCGGCAATGCCCAGGCCCGCGCCAATCCCCTGCACCAGGGCGGTTTTGCCGGTTCCCAGGTCACCGCTGAGCGCCAGCAGATCACCGGCCTGCGCCAGGCGGCCGATCTGTTGGCCCAGGGCAAAAGTGGCAGCCGGGCCATGAGTGTTCCAGGTCCAGGCGGCGACGGTCAACGATTCGTCAGACAAGGCATTCTCCCCATCGAAACAAGCGTGTACTGAGGACGATTGTATCACAGCCGGCAGTGCTTTGGTAATCCGGCGTGACCTGGGTATAATGCAAGAGCCAAGCAAATCCAGACACAGCCACGGGCGTTGTTCGCCCCGGCGAGGAAAGCGCAACACAGCATGAAGGTACTGGTCATTTCTGACATTCACGGCAACCTGGCCGCGTTGGAAACGGTTCTCGCAGATGCGCAGAACCGTGGTTACGACGAAATCTGGTGCCTGGGTGACGTGGTGGGCTACGGCCCGGACCCGAACGCCTGCGTCGAGCGCCTGGCTGCGTTGGAACCGCAGTTGACGGTGCGCCTGGCCGGCAATCATGATTACGCGGTGTTGGGCAAGCAGATCAATGTCGAAGATTTCAACCCCGAAGCGCAAAAGGCGGTGCTGTGGACGCGCGGCCAGTTGACTGCCGAAACACGCGCCTACCTGGATGCGCTCTCCGGTCAAGCCGTGCAGCAAGGGTCGTTCACGCTGGCGCATGGCAGTCCCCGCGACCCGGTGTGGGAGTATGTGCTGTCTCCGCGCATTGCCCGCGAGAATTTCGAGCAGATGCCCGATTTTCGCTGCTGCCTGGTGGGCCACACGCACGTGCCCACCATGTTCAGCTATCGCGTCGAGCGCCGCGATGGACAGACCTTTGGCCGCTGCTTGCAGCATCGGCTGACTCCCAGCCCGCCCGCTGTGCTGCTGGCGTTCGATCAGGCCCGCCTGATTGTCAATCCGGGCAGCGTGGGCCAGCCGCGCGATCATGATCCACGCGCCAGTTACGCCCTGCTGGACACCGAAACCGGGCTATGGACCTATGTGCGGGTGGAATATCCGGTTGAGGAGACGCAGCACCGCATGTTAGCCGCCGGCCTGCCAGAACGACTCATCAACCGCCTCTCGTTTGGATGGTAAGCCCGCACACCAGGAACCCCTGCTGGAACATTTCGTTTTATAGGCTCGTCGAATAATGTGATTGCACAATCATGGCGCAATGGCGAAGAAAGAGAGGTTCGACAATGTCACGCAAAGTATTGACAGGTATTCTGTTGCTCGTGGTGGCGCTGGGTTGGGCGGCGTGTGGAGGCGCAGCGCCGGCCCCGTCGTCCGCGCTCAATGAGCAGGCCGTAGACGGGGCGTCGAGGCAGGCGGCAGCCACGGCCGCGCCGGCCGCGGGCATGCCGCCATCACTGGAAAATCGTATGATCATCCAGCGTGCTGAGATTAGCATGGTGATCAAGGACACCGAGGCAACCGCAGCCGCGATTCGCACCCTGGCGCTGAATTCCGGAGGCTACATCGCGGACTCCAACCTGTTCCGCGACGGCGAGCAGTTGCGCGGCGTCCTGACCGTGCGCATCCCTGGTCAAAATCTGCCCGTGTTTCTCGATCAGGTCAAGGGCATGGCGGTGCGCGTGCTGCGCGACAACCTGTCGGGTGAAGATGTCACGCAGGAGTACACCGACCTGGGCAGCCGTCTGCGCAACCTGGAAGCCACCGAAACCGAGTTGTTGGCGCTGTTGACCGAGGTGCGCCAGCGGCCCAACGCCAAGACGAGCGACATCCTGGAAGTGTACGACAAACTCACCTTGATTCGCGGCGAGATCGAGCAGATCAAGGGGCGCATGCAGTACCTGTCCAACCTGACTTCGCTGGCGACGATCCAGATCGAGTTGATTCCCGACGAACTGGGAGCGCCGGTGATCGAGGAAGGGTGGCAGCCGCTGGTGGCTCTGCGCCAGGCTTCGGCGCGGCTGATCAAGACACTGCAAGGCTTGGTAGATGCGGCGATCTGGCTGGTGATCTTCATCGTGCCGGTGCTGCTGGTGATGGCGCTGCCGTTCGTTCTGCTGGCGTTGGTGATCCGGGCGCTGCGCCGGCGCTCACCCCGCAGCTCCCCACCGCCGACGACGACGCCCCTGCCCGCGGCAGAGTCGTCCGAAAAAGCCGATTCATAGCGATCGAAATCGCACCTTTTTGGCTCACGCGAAGACGCGAAGACGGAGATGAACGCCTCTGTGTCTTTGTGTCTTTGTGTCTTTGTGTGAAAACTCTTTCGGCTCACGCGAAGACGCGAAGACGCGAAGACGGAGATGAACGCCTTTGTGTCTTTGTGTGAAAACTCTTTCGGCTCACGCGAAGACGCGAAGACGCGAAGACGGAGA
>JAYRVL010000819.1:0-7503 GCA_041918575.1 Anaerolineae bacterium
CGCGCTTGCGCTGGTGCTGCTGATTTCTTTCTCGCGACTCTACCTGGGCATCCATTTCCCCCATGATGTGGTGGGCGGCTTGCTGATCGGTCTCGCTGTTCTGGCGCTGTTCGTCTGGCTGCTGCCGCGGATTACCCCGCTGGTCACATCCTGGGCCTGGACAACGCAGATCGCCGTGGGCGCCTTGCTGCCGTTGATCTTCTTCCTCCTGTTTCGTAACGAGACCAGCGCGCGCTCCCTGGGCCTGCTGTGCGGCGCCGGCATTGCCCTGCCCCTGGAGGCGCAGACGGTGCGCTTCACCGTTGACGGGTCGTGGGGGCAGCGCCTGCTGCGCTTCCTGGTCGGCTTCGTTGTACTGCTGATCTTCTACCTGGGGTTGAGCGCGGCGCTGCCACACACCGACATCATGCGTTTCATCCGGTACACCATCGTGGGCATTGCCATGCTCTGGTTTGCGCCCTGGCTGATGGTGCGCCTGCGCCTGGCGTCCAGCGAGAAGGCGTAGGTCACAGGCATGAAACGTCCCTTCAACCTGGTCTGGCTGGGAATCAAGGCTACCTACGAAGAGATGCTGCTCCTGGTTGTGCTCAGCCTGTTGTTCTGGGTGTGCTGGCTCCTGGTCATTCCAGGCCCGCCCGCCACGGCCGGGTTATATCTCGTGGCGCACCGGATCGCCAACGAGCGCAGCGTCAACTTCGGCTTGTTCAAGGAAGGCTTTCGCCGCTACTTCGGCCGCAGCTGGATTATCACCGGCGTCAGCCTGGCGCTGCTGGTCGTCCTTGTGAGCAGCTTCTTCTTTTACCTGGGTCTGCCGCCGCAGTTCCCGCAGTGGATGCAGGCCCTTTCGGTGGTCATGCTCTATCTGCTGATCGCCTGGTTTGCGGTTCAGCTCTATCTCTTTCCCGTTCTGCTCGAACAAGATATGCGCATCGGCCTGGTCTTTCGCAACGCGTTCTACCTCACCTTCGCCAGCCCCATTTTCACCGGAGTGCTGCTGCTGATCCTCGTGGTGATCGTGCTGCTGTGCGCCGTGACCACCCTCCTGCTCTTCCTGATCGCGCCCGGTCTCGTCGCGGTCATCAGCAGCCTGGCCCTGCAAGACCGGCTTGCCTTTTTCCGCGCCAAAACTCATGGAGTTAACTGACGATGTCTTCCTGGCAAACCGACTATATCCAAACCAATGGAGTCCGCCTGCATTACACGCGCACCGGCGGCGCGAAGCCGCCGCTGGTACTGGCGCACGGCTACTCTGACGATGGGTTGTGCTGGACGCCCGTGGCGGAGGAACTGGCGCTCTCTTACGATGTGGTGATGCCCGATGCGCGGGGCCACGGTCTTTCGGACGCCCCGCAGAGCGGCTATGACCCGCCCACGCAGGCCGCTGACCTGGCTGGTCTGATCGAGGGGTTGGGGTTGACGCGCCCTATCGTCGTGGGGCACTCGATGGGCGCTATGACCGCGTTGGTCATGGCTGCTCGTTTTCCGGGTGTGCCATGCGCCATTGCGCTGGAGGACCCGCCGCCCTGGTGGGCCGACGATTGCGAGCCCCCGTTTGGCGAGGAATGGCAGCGACGGACCCGCGCTTGGATCATGAGCTTTCAGGGCCAAACCATCCCGGAGATCGTCGCGGCTGAGCGCGGCCGTCAGCCCAACTGGCCCAACGCCGAGTTCGAGCCGTGGGCTGCGGCCAAGCTGCGCGTGCATCCCAATTCGCTCAACCGCCTGGCGCCGCTGAACGTTCACTGGCCGATTTTGCTGGCGTCTGTCCACTGCCCGCTGCTGCTGCTGACGGCCGAGCCGGCGCTGGGCGCGCTGATCAGCGAACGGCAGGCGCTGGCGCTGCAAGAATTGGCGCCCCAGACCCGCATCGTCTTCTTTGCCGGCGCGGGCCACAGCATTCGCCGTGATCGGTTTCAGGGCGCCCTGGCGGTCATCCAGCGATTTTGCACCGCCATCACAATCGGCGCGGATGTGCGCTCGATCTGGCCCGCGTATAGCGAAGCCTGACCGCGCGTTGACCTACTGAGTGACAGAGAAATCAGCCGTGGCCTTGATCTGACCGTCGGGTGTGGAAGCAATCCAGGTCAGGACTGCATCGGAAATGGCCGCGCCGCCGGGCCAGGTTGCCGGCGCCGTGACGCTGACATCGAACCGGCCGGCTGCGTCCGCTGCGGATGCAGCGATCACCTGCGCGGCGTCGAAGGCGACCGTGGCAGAGGCCAGGTGAATGTTGACCTTCTGGCCCGCGGGCCAGTTCTCGCCATGCAGCGCGACCTGGCTCAACAGCCCGCCCTCGCCCGGCTGAACGGTCAGGCTGGGCGTTGATGCGCCGATCGTGGCCGGCGCGGCCCCTTTGGCCGCCTGGTAGATTCCACTGACCCAGGCCAGCAGCGCGCTAATGTCGGCATCCGTGGCGGTCGTTTGCCCATTTCCCTTGAGCACGAGCGTCTGCAGCATGGCATCGGCCGTAGCCGGGTCTTTCATGCGATAGTCAATAGGCGCGTACTGGTTCAGCCACGTCGTCAACTGCATCTGCTGGTTGGCATCCAGGCTGGCGGCCAGGACGTTCGACCCAGGTTTTCCTTTGCAACTGGCGCCGCTGACCGCGCCGTTCGCGGTGATGCTCAGATCATCGCAGAAGCCGGCAATGCCGCCCTCGCGATGCCAGATGAGCGCCACGTCGGCCGACCGAGACGAAGCGGGCGTGGGAGCCGATGCAGGCGCCAGCCTGAACCGCGAGCCGTCCTGGTCCGTGTGATAGGTGTAAGTCTGGCCGTTGGCTTTCAGAATGACCAGGTAGCCCGGCACAATGGCCTGCGTACACATCTCGTCTGGGACTTCCAGTTCCAGGCAGCCATTACGCCACTGCCTGATCTCCACTGACGTGATTTGGACATCGGCTGCGCTGACGCCCAGGGTGGTGACCAGGGCCTGCTGCGCGGCGGCTGCGGCGGCCGGTGTGTTGTTCTTGTTCGGCGCTGGCGTGGCCGTTTGCTGAGCGGGCGTCGCGGTTGGCGCGTCGCGTCCGGTTTGGCCCGCGGGCGTGCAGGCGCTGAGGGTTTGGGCCAGCAGCAGCGCCACTGCTGCCATCGCCGCGATCCGCTTGTTGTTCCGTTTCATCCTGGTTTCTCCTCTCAGATGGTGCATTTACACCTGGTCCTGACGGCGGCAAAAAGAGTCGAAGCACGTGCGCTGCCGGCGCAGCGTGCTTCGATTGCCTATATTCTAGGCCGCTGGCGCCGCTGGGCGCATCCGAAGCTCACACGATTTATTCTCTACGCCAAATGGCGGATATTGCAGACTCTTGGCCGCGAGAATGGCAATCAACGCCAAGTTGTGCTATCATGTTGATACGTCGCTGCGAGTTTACCATGACACAACCGCAAACGGCAAACAAAAGCCCCATGGGAACCCCTTGTTCCCGACAGGAGAACAGCATGAACAAGCGTGAATTGATCGCCTATCTCGATACCTTCCTACGCATCGAACAAGTCAAGGATTCTGGGCCGCAGGGACTGCAGGTAGACGCCGGCGGCGATGAAGTGACCACGGTGGCCTTCAGCACCGATTCAGCGCTGCCCTGCATCGAAAGCGCGCTGCAGGCGGGCGCGCAGTTGCTGATTGTTCACCACGGGTTGTTTTGGGGGCATGAGCAGGTATTGGCCGGGCCGTTTGGCGCGCGGGTTCGCCGTCTGTTCACTTCCGGCCTGTCGTTGTACGGCGCTCACTTGGCATTGGATGCGCACCCTGAGGTGGGCAACAATGCAGAACTGGCGCGCCTTTTCGATGTGACTGTGACCCGTTGGTGGGGCGACGCCAAGGGCACGCTGATTGGCGTCCTGGGTGACGCGCCGACCGGCCTGACGCTGAGCGGTTTCGCCTCCCAGGTCGAATCGGTGCTGGGCGCGGCCCCACGGGTGCATGCGCATGGCCCCACGCAGGTGCAGCGCATCGCGATCGTTTCCGGCTTTGGCGCGCCCATGGCGGCCGAGGCCAAAGCCCTCGGCGCTGATACTTACCTGACCGGTGAAGCCTCACACGGCGCCTTTTACACCGCGCAGGAGCTGGGCATCAACCTGATCTATGCCGGCCACTACGCCACCGAAACGGTCGGTCTGCGCGCGTTGGCCCGCCATCTGCAGGCGCGTTTTCCTGTGCAGACGGTTTGGCTCGACCATCCGACAGGTTTGTGAGCGAGTTTGAGATTTTTGCCCCGTTCGGCTATAATCGCCCGCGGTGGATGAGAAATCCCACCGGGGAAGGTTTGGAAACTGGTTTGACATCGCACATTGACTGCACATGCATGTCGTGATGGTCTCCAAGGCGGTGGTGGTTGGCGCCTACCAGCGCAAGTTAGAAGAACTGGCCCGCCTGCCGGATATCAGGCTCACCGTTCTGGCGCCGCCGGGCTGGCGCGACAGCCGTGGAGATACCCGCCTGGAGCGCGCTCACGTCACCGGTTACGAACTGCGGCAGACGCCCTTGGCGCTCAACGGGCATTTTCACGTCCATTTCTACCCTCGCCTGGCGCAAGAATTGGCGGCCCTGCGCCCCGACCTGCTCCACATGGATGAGGAGCCGTGGAACCTGGCGACGTGGCAAGGGGTTTGGCTGGCGCAGCAGCAGGAGACGCCGGCCTGCTTTTTCACCTGGCAGAACCTGTATCGCGCCTATCCCCCTCCGTTTCGCTGGTTCGAGCGTTATGTCTTTCAGCATGCCAGCCATGCCCTGGCCGGCAATGCCGAAGCCATGACCATTCTGCGACGCAAAGGCTATCGCGGACCGATGACGTTGGCGCCGCAGTTCGGCGTAGATCCCGACATCTTTCGCCCTGTGGCTCGCCCGCCTTCTGCCCGCTTCGTGATCGGCTTTGCCGGCGGCCTGGTGCCTGAAAAGGGGATTGACCTCCTGCTGGCTGCGGCCGCAGCGCTGCCCGACAGCGAAGTGCGCCTGGCCGGCAGCGGGAGCCAGCAGCCCACCCTGGCTGCCCTGGCCCGGCAGCTCGGCCTGGAAGATCGAGTGCGTTTCATCCCTCGCCTGGCCTCAACCGCCATGCCAGATTTCTATGCCGACCTGGATGTCTTGGTGCTCCCGTCGCGCACTGTCGCGAACTGGAAGGAGCAATTTGGCCGCGTGCTGATCGAAGCGATGGCGTGCGGCGTTCCGGTCATCGGCGCGGCCAGCGGTGAGATCCCGCAAGTGATTGGCGATGCCGGGCTGACCTTTCCCGAAGGCGATGTGACTGCCCTCACCGGTCAGCTTCAGCGCCTGCAGCAAGACCCTGACCTGCGCCGCGATCTGATTCGCCGGGGACGCGACCGGGTGCTGACCCATTACACGCAGGCGAAAATCGCGGCCATGACCTATGACGTGTATCGCGTAATGATCGCCCAGGCCGTGCCTTCCCGCCGTGGCCCGGCGACCGAAGCCAGGTCTTGATCCTGGTTGTGGACTCAACATGCCGACGGTTGGCATCAATTCACTCTTGTTGGCCCTGGACGAAACCTACCGCAGCGCGGGCGTGGCCAACTACAACGTGCAGCTTCTGCGCCATGCGCCGGCGGCCGCGCCCGACCTGCATCTGCGCGCCTTTCTCAGCGACCGGCGTTTTGCAGCCGCGGCCGGAATCACGGTGACGCGACCGTCCTGGTCAACAAGGCGCCCGTTGGCGCGCATTGCCTGGGAGCAAAGCGTCCTGGCCCTGGCCTCACGAGGCCTGAACCTGCTGCACGGCGCTGTCTATGCCAGCCCCTTGCTGGCGGCATGTCCAACGGTCATCACCGTGCATGACCTGACCTTTGTGCATCATGCCGCGGCGCTCAAGCGCTTTCATCGCGTCTACCTGCGCCTGATCACCCGCTTGTCGGCGCAGCGAGCCGTGCGGGTCATTGCCGCTTCGGAGAACACCCGCCGCGAGTTGATCGAATGGCTGGCGCTGTCTCCTGGTCGGGTTGTCACCGTCCCCAATGGCGTCAGCGAGGAATTTGCGCCGGCGTCAGCCGCGGCGACCGAGGCATTTCGCCGTCAGCAGGGCTTGCCGGCCCGTTTCATCCTGTTCGTGGGCACCCTGGAGCCGCGCAAGAATGTGGAGCGACTGTTGGCTGCCTTTGCACAAGCTCGTTCACGCCTGGATGCGGATACCTGCCTGGTGGTTGCGGGGAGCAAGGGCTGGTATTACCAACAGATTTTCGCCCAGGCTGCGGCCCTGGGCCGGGAAGATCAGCCGCCGCGGGTGATCTTCCCTGGCTTCATTCCCGCCGATCAACTGCCCTGGTGGTACCGGGCCGCGACTGTATTTATCTACCCGTCCCTGTACGAAGGATTTGGACTACCTGTTTTGGAAGCCATGGCCAGCGGAACAGCCGTTATCACATCGAACACCTCGTCATTACCCGAAGTGACGGGAGATGCCGCCATCTTGATTGATCCCACCGATGTAGATGCCATGGCTGACGCCCTGGTGCGCCTGCTGAATGACGCCGACCTGCGCGGCCAATTTAGCGCGGCCGGCGTGCGTCAAGCCGCTAAATTCTCCTGGCGACGCTGCGCTGAGGAAACGGTCGCGGTTTATCGCGAAGCCCTCGGCCTGCCGCCGCCCAGCGAGCGTTCTCCATGACACCAGCGCTCCGTCGTCGTTTCGCCTTCGTGTTGATGATCACGGATATCCTCCTGATCAACGCGGCCTTTGGCGTGGCCTACTACCTGCGCTACGAGCTGCAATGGCTGCGCGACGTTGATCCCGGCGCCTACCGCAGCTTCGATGCCTATCTGCCTTTCGCTGTTGTTCTGACTCTGCTGCTGCTGCTGGTCTATCGCATGGATGGCGCCTACGAAATCCGGCGCGACAGCAGCCTGGTTGAGGAGGCCTATCGCATCACCTCAGGCACAGCCATCGCCATCATCATCATGGTTGCGATTGCCTTCTTTGCCCGACCCCAGCTCAATTCCCGTCTCATCTACGTCTATACTGGCATCCTCACGCCGATCTTCCTG
Source organism: Anaerolineae bacterium (assembly GCA_041918575.1). Lineage (GTDB taxonomy): Bacteria > Chloroflexota > Anaerolineae > SSC4 > Amarolineaceae > Amarolinea. Next base: position 6,994 of record JAYRVL010000819.1, read on the forward strand.
GTCATTGCGCGCATCGTTTTTCGAGCCTGGCTCTGGCGTTTGCGTGGGCGAGGTATTGGCGTGGACCGCGTGCTCATCGTGGGCGCCGGTGAAGTGGGGCGCATGGTGATGCGCAGCGTGGTGGCGCAGCCCGAACTGGGCTACGAAATTGTCGGTTTTCTGGATGACGACCCGGTCAAGAGCAACGCGACGATTGGGCGTCTGCGTGGATTGGGCGCCCTCGATTCCCTGCCGCAAGTGCTCGAATCCACGCCCCTCGATGAGGTCATCGTGGCCCTACCCTGGCACGCTCATCGCAAGATCGTGCAAGTGGTGCAGGAGGTGCAGCAGGCCAACGTGCGGCCGCGTATCGTGCCTGACCTGTTCGCCTTGACGCTCGGCCTGACCCTGTCGGCCACCCGCGCCCTTCAGGCGGCCGACGACGCCAAGCCCGCCGACGCCGATCGCAAGGCGATGCAAGGGGAATGGACCTCGAAGGACGAGCAGGGGGCCGAGAGCACCTGGACGTTC
>JAYRVL010000820.1:0-3139 GCA_041918575.1 Anaerolineae bacterium
ATGAAGATGGGGATTTTGGGCAGTTGCTTGTTGCCTTTGGCCGCGTTCACCGCCAGATATTTGAGGAAGGTGGTCTTGCCGGCGCCCGGTTTGCCCAGGATGAAGAGCTTGGCCTTGTCAGTCACCAGCTCCAGCCCCGGGGTGCGTTGTTCTCGCTCGTGCAGCGACGTGGCCCGGTCCCGCTGCCGGTACCATTCTTCCAGGTTTTCGACCGTGTAGCGCTGCATGGCCATAGGTTTGGGCAGCACATGCACATCGGTAAAGATGTCGAGCAGGGCCGCGGGCCGCGCCTGGCCGTAGATCTGCATCTTGTCGTACTGTTTGATGATCTCTTCGCGGTAGCGCCGGGCGGCCGCTATCTCGCCGCCTTTTTCCTTGACCTTGCCAGCGGTGGCGGCCCATATCTGCTCGGCAACCTCCTTGCCGATCTCGACAAAGATGGGAGCGAAGGTTTCAGAGGCGTTGGTGGGGTCGAAAAGGGTCATGGCAAAACTCCCTGAATCATACGCTCAACCATGCCGCAGCAGGCCCAAACGCAACACGAAATACGCAACACATCCTCACATCCCCCACACCGTGATCGGAAATGCCGCCGGTCGCCCGTCTTCGCCGCGGTAGACCTCCTCGCGCACGAAGATCTTCTCCTCCCAGCTGCGCCCCTGGCTGCGGTCGAAGATCACCAGGTGCGCCTCGCCTGCGCCGCAGCGGTCGGCATAGGCCCAGGTCTGCGCCAGCCCCTCGGACACGGTCTGTTCCAGGGATTTGTGCAGCATCTTCAGTTCGATGACGGCGCGCTGCGGGGTGGGGGGCGGAGATGGAAGAGTGGAGATCGGAGATTTGTCCTGAGCGGAGCCGAAGGAGTGGGGGACGGGCCAGATCACGAGCAGGTCGGTGCGGCCGCGGCCCAGGCCGTATTCGCGCTCGACGCGGCCACCCCCTCCTTCGGCTTCGCTCAGGACAGGGTTGACAACCCGCTGCAAAAAGGCCTGCAACAGCAGTTGCGGCCCGGCCTCCTGATACTCGAATCGCTCCACCCAGCTTTCCGAGTGCTCGCGGAAGAACTGTTGGAAGGCGGCCAGCAACTGGCGCAGGTCGAGGCGGCCATCCGGGCGGATGTACCAGGCCGCATCGAACTGGGCCTCGAGGTTGACCTGGGCGATGAAGGTCAGTTCGCGCGGGATGATCTCACCATAGATGGGGTTGGCAATCTGCATCCCGCGAGCGGTGCGGCGGATCAATCCCAGATCGATGACATAACGCAGGTCATCCTCACTGACCGCTCCTTCCATGTCGATTCCTTGCAACATGGGAGCGATCACCCGTCGCACGCGTTCTTCCCTGAGCTTGTCGATCAGTTGATCCAGATGCGTCTCCCGGCGCAGGATCAGGTTCTCCTTCGCTTCCAGGATCATATCCGCCGTGATCGCTCGCGTGCGGTCGCGACCGGCACGCATGTGCGAGCTGGCCTCGTTGGCCAGGGCATTCACCAGCCACGGTTGTCCCTGGGTCAGCTCCCACGCCAGCTTCAGCGCCGCCGGCTCGAAAACCTGCCCGGTCTCGGCCGTGTGCTGTTGCAGCAGACGCCCGACATCGGCCTGGCTGAAATCCCCCAATCGCAGCGACGCCGCCTTGATGTTGAAGGCGCTGCCGCCGGTGATGATCTCCTGACTCTGACTGGAATGGATGCGATAATCGCGCACATCGCGCACCCCGCACAGGATGACGGTGGAGGGAAAATACGCCGGGCGGGTGTCATAGCCGGCGCGCAGTTGACGTAACACCGTGATCAGCGTGTCGCCCACCAGCGCGTCGATCTCATCGATCAGCAGCACGGTCGGCAAAGACGAAGCTTCGCACCAGCGACCGAGGAAGTCGCTCAGCGAGGGCGCGCCCTGGCGGATCAGGTCGCGGGCGATGGCGTCGGCGGTCTGGTCTCCTAGCGTCAGCCGCGCGCGTTTGCTGATCTCTTGCAGCAGCGCCGTCATCGCCTCGTTGATACGCTCGCGATAGCCCTGTCCCACCTCGAAATTGACATACAGACAGCGATAGCGGTCTTCGCGATTCAGATAGTCGCGCAACGCCAACAAGGCCGAGGTCTTGCCCGTTTGCCGCGGGGCGTGCAGGACGAAGTACTTCTCCTGGGCAATCAGAGTCAGGATTTCGTCCAAATCGAATCGTTCCAACGGCGGCAGGCAATAGTGCTTGTCGCACTGAACCGGTCCGGTGGTGTTGAAGTGTCGCATCGTCGCCTCTTGCCTTGAAAGCCAGCCGGATACGCTGACTACGGTTGACCTCATGGTGACTCGGTTCAGTACGGCGGCTCCGCCGGGCCCTCATAGCCGCACATCCCCATGCGCGGGGAATTGACCACCGGCATCGGATCGCCGTAGTTATCGTGCGGGTGATCCTTGACATGCTCGTCGCAAAGCATGCCCGTGGCGTCGCTCCCACTGATGCACTCGATACACAACCACTGCGCCGGTTGACCGCACTCCTGGCAGACAGCCGTCAACGGGTTGTTGCGGGCCATGAGATAGATCGGGTGCTGGCTGAGCGGATAGCCGGTGCGCACATCCACCACCTTTACCAGCGTCTCGGACGAGGTGCCGAAATCGTAGATGTGGGTAAGCTCCAGGCCAGGGCGCAGCGTGCGCCTGGCGATGGCGCCCATCCCCACCTCCTTGCCCCCCCAGCCGCCGCCCACCGAGAACCGGCTGAGATGCCCGCAGCATTCCAGCCAGATGGCGCGCAGATAGCGGTCCAGTTGCTTGAGCGTGGTTTCGCCGTTCATTTCCAGGTGCAGCCAGTAGTCGCCGCCCCAGGCATCCTGCACCTGCAGGTGGAACAATTGCTGATTGACGCCCTCCTTTTTCTGATCGGTCGCCGCGATGGCAGCCTGGCGTTTGTCGCAGACGGCCAGATGTCGGGCAAGACCGCCGCGGGTCATCTCTTTCCCGCAAAAGACGCAATCGCCGCGCGTGCGAATTTTACCTGCCATGAGAAACCTCCTGTTCCGTCCAATAGTGGTGGATGAGATGGGCCGGGAACACGCCCCGGTCGGTGACGATGCCGGAGATCAGATGCGGCGGGGTGATGTCGAAGGCCGGATACAGCGCCTCCACCCCCTCCACCGCCACCC
>JAYRVL010000821.1:0-2043 GCA_041918575.1 Anaerolineae bacterium
AAAGCTCTATTCCCCGTGGGGCGTGCTGAACACCATCTCGCGCGCCAAGAACGAGTTGATTGGCCCGGACGCGTACACACCGGCCACCTACCGTGAAGAGGTCATCAGTCGCATCTACGAACGCTACCAGCAGCTCTTGCTGATGCAAAACGCGATGGACTTCGACGACCTGCTCATGGCGCCGGTTATGCTCTTGCGCAGCAAAGAGGCGGTGCGGCGCAAATACCAGGCGCGCTACCAGTACATCCTGGTGGACGAGTTCCAGGACACCAACGGCGCGCAGTACGAGTTGACGCGGCTGTTGGTGGGGTCGCAGCGCAACATCTTCGTCGTCGGCGACCCCGATCAGTCCATCTACCGTTTCAGGGGCGCCGATTTTCGCAACCTCCTGCGCTTTCGCCAGGACTACCCGGACGCGACCGTCGTCAATCTGAACCGCAACTACCGTTCCACGCAAACCATTCTCGATACGGCCAACGCGGTGATCGCGTCCAACCCGCATCGCAAACCGGTGGACATGGTCACCGACCAGGGCTACGGCGCGAAGGTGCAGATTTTCGAGGCCTATGACGAAAACGAAGAGGCCGCGTTCGTGGTGGATACGATTGCCAACCTGGTGCTGCAAGGCCGGCGACCGGGGGACGCGGCCGTCATGTATCGCACCAATGCCCAGTCGCGCGCGCTGGAAGAGGCGTTCATCCGCCGCAATCTGCCCTACAAGCTGGTCGGCGCGACCCGTTTCTACGAGCGCAAGGAGGTCAAGGATGCGCTGGCCTTTCTGCGCGCCATTCACAACCCGCTCGATTGGGTCAGCCTGAGCCGCATCATCAACGTGCCCCCGCGCAGCATCGGCGGCAAGACGCTGAGTATGCTCGAACAGTGGGCGCGTGAACTGGGCAAGACCCCGTTCGAAGCGCTGGCCCTGGCTTTGACCGGCGCCGGAACGCCGGCCTCGCCCGCGCCTGAGACCCCGCCGCCCCCCTATCCCTTCGACCGCCGCGCCCTCAACGCGCTGCGCGATTTTTATGAGATGCACGCCGGTTGGCTGCGTCTGACGGCCAGCGCCACCGTGGTCGAGCTGCTGGAAGCGGTGCTGCAGGACACCGGCCTGGAGAAATCCATCCGCGACGGTACCGCCGAAGGGGACGACCGCTGGAACAACGTCCTGGAACTGCGCAATGTGGCCGGCCGTTACGCGGAGGTCCCCCCGCCCGACAACCTGACCCTGTTCCTGGAAGAAGTAGCGCTGGTGGCCGACGCCGATGACCTGCCCGATCAGGCCAACGCGCCCACCCTCCTGACCCTGCACACCGCCAAAGGGCTGGAGTTCCCGGTCGTATTCATGGTCGGCATGGAGGATGGTCTGCTGCCGCATGCGCGCAGCCTGGAAGACCCGGAGGAAATGGAAGAGGAGCGCCGCCTGGCTTACGTGGGCATCACGCGGGCCAAAGAACGGCTCTACCTCACGCACGCCTTCCGCCGCACGCGTTGGGGCAGCGATGATGTCAGCCCGCCTTCGCGCTTCTTGCAGGACATCCCCAGCAAGCTGATGGAAGGCCGCAGCCTGCGCGCCCGCACCGACGCCGCGCGCGCTTCCGCCCGCGCCGCCACCACCTGGGGCCGCCGGCCAGGCGAGGACGCCGGCCCCAGCGCGTCGCGCTCGGCCCCCACCGGCGGACGACCGGCCAGCAGCACAACCTGGTCGCCCTCCCGCGCGGCGCCTGCATCGCCCACCGCCGCGCCGCGCGCCGCCCCGGTCACCCGGTCCGCAGGCGCGCCCCAGTTCAGGATTGGCGACCGGGTCAGTCATGGCTTGTTCGGAGAAGGCACCGTCATCAGCAGCCAGGTGCGCGGCGGCGACGACGAAGAAGTGACGGTGGCATTCAAGAACAAAGGCATCAAGAAGCTCCTGACCAGTCTGGCCAACCTGCGCAGACTCACTTCGTGATTTTTCTTAAGCAATCGGGTAACTGCTCACCCTGCAGGCCGATTTGGACAGGATGAACAGGATGTACAGGATTCTTGCTCTGTGGTGTGCAAAAC
>JAYRVL010000822.1:0-2302 GCA_041918575.1 Anaerolineae bacterium
GCCATGGTGGGCGACGGCATCAATGACGCGCCGGCATTGGCGCAGGCCGATGTGGGGCTGGCGATCGGCACGGGCACCGACGTCGCCATCGAGGCGTCCGATATCACCCTGATCAAGGGCAGCCTGCGCGGGGTGGTGACGGCCATCGAGGTCAGCCGGGCGACCATGCGCAACATCGAGCAAAACCTGGTCGGCGCGTTCATCTACAACGTGCTGGGCGTGCCTGTGGCGATGGGGCTGCTCTATCCGTTCTTCGGCATCCTGCTCAGCCCACTGATCGCCGGGGCCGCGATGGCCTTCTCCAGCGTGACCGTGGTGACCAACGCCAATCGGCTGCGCGGGTTCAAGCCCCGCTTTTCATCCCGTGAGGTAGGGTGAGGTATCACATGAAGATCGAAGTGCTATACTTTGAAGGTTGCCCATCCTGGCAGACCGGCGTCGAGAACCTGCACGCGGCCTTGAAGCAGGAAGGGCTATCCTGGCCGGTCGAACTGGTAGAAGTTCAAGACGACGAGGAGGCGCAGCGACATAGGTTCCTCGGATCGCCGTCGTTTCAGTTCAACGGCGACGATTTGTGGTCCCAGAACCGCCAGGAGTACGCCATGAGCTGTCGGATGTACCTGACACACGAGGGGTTGCGGGGCTGGCCGACAGTTGAGATGTTCAGGGAAAGAGTGTGCGCACTGGCAGAGAGGAAAGTATGACAACAGCCCAAATGATCGTTACTCTTCTGGGTGTGGCGCTCAGCGGCTTCATCGCCTGGTTCTTCTGGCTGGCGCCGAAGGACCAAGCCCGCGCTGCGGCCGGCGCGGGCGGCGTCCAGGAGGTTGCCGTCACCGTCAAAGGCGGCTACACGCCGGACGTCATCGTCGTCAAGGCCGGGCAGCCGCTGCGCCTGCGCTTCACGCGGCAGGAAAGCGCAAGCTGCTCCGAGTTAGTGATCTTCCCGGACTTCGACCGGAGCGCCAGGTTGCCCGAAGGCGAGGAGGTCGCAGTCGAGTTTACGCCGGACAAACCGGGCGAGTATGGTTTCCAATGCCAAATGGGCATGTTGCGCGGCAAGTTGATCGTCGAGTGACAGGAGGCCACCATGGCCGAAGATGCCACGCGCCAGGCTCGCCTGACCGCGGCCCCCCAGACGCGCTACAACCGCATCGCACCGATGTACGACGCCATGGCCCGCAGCAGACGTTCAAGGCGCAAACATCTCAGCCAGCGTCATCAACACCGTTTCCTGGACGTCGTCCGCGATGCGGCCCAGCCGGCGCACTAACCGGAGCTTGTCAACCGTGCGCAGTTGGTCGAGCACCACCTGTCCCTCCTTTCCCTCAAAGATGCAGGAAACCCGGGTTGGGTAAGGCCGGCCTTTCGTGGTCATGGGCGCCACGATCACTGTCGCGATGTGGTGGTTCATCTCGTTTGGCGATACGACCAGACACGGCCGCGTTTTCTGTATCTCGTTGCCCAGGGTCGGGTCGAGAAGAACCAGGTAGACATCGAACCGATCCACCGGGCCAGTCACCATTCCCATTCCTCCTCGTCCCAGGTTGTGGCCGTAAGCTGCGCGCCATCCAGCAGTGGGTCATCTCCCGCCATCGCCATCGCAGCAAACCCTTTGGCCCAGCCCGCGCGGACGCGGCGCGCCGGCCGGATGGAGATCTGTCCGTCGCGTACTTCCAGCTCTACGCTGTCGCCAATCCCGGCCTGCTCTAACAGCGGCTTGGGGATGCGAATCCCCTGTGAGTTGCCAATACGCACGATACGCGTCTGCATCGCAACTGTCATAGCTTTCCTCCTCAACAAATGTAATTACATTATAATTACATCAATAACGGGTGTCAAACCGTCAGGGCGGGACATTTCCTCTACGCAATATCTACGCAATATCTACACCAGTAGTTTTGCACTTTATGCATTTGTAGGGGCTCAAGCCAGTGCCGGCTTGAGCTGAGAGCGAACTTTATCGATCGATGCATTCTGAAGGCCCCGGCGCAAGTAGCGCGCTGCGCCGCTTTGTCGAAGCCCTCGGCGTCAGCCTGGACGTGGTCGTGGCGCCACGCGAGACATCGGACGCCTACGCCTCTCCGCGGGGCGCCAAACCGTTGCTGGCGACGGGTTGAGTGCAGGCATGCCGAGTCTGCGCAGGGAACCTGAATGACCTGACATCCCCAATCGCCCGCGGCGAGGACAGCCGCCGCCAATTCAAGCAGGGCGAAGAACTCGTCGAAGCCGCCGCCGGCCAGGCGCAAGCTGCTCAGTTGCGCCAAGTAATCGGCGCGGTCCCGGGCGCGCAAGCGCGTGA
>JAYRVL010000823.1:0-2016 GCA_041918575.1 Anaerolineae bacterium
TTCTTGCTCTGTGGTGTGCAAAACTACCGCCACGAGAGTTCGAATATCCTGTCAATCCTGTGAATCCTGTCTGAATTCCAGGCAGGCTGAGCAGTTACTCAGAATGTGCAGCAATTCATGTCTGACTCCCCCCGCGGTGGCGGCCACCCCCGCATTACGTCATGGGGGGGCGTGTTGTTGGATGAAAGTGCCGACGAAAAAAGCCGGCGCCAAGAGCACCGGGGTGGGGCGGCAGCACAATGGGCGGCTGGGCAAAATCGAAATGAGCCAGGTCGGCGTTTTTCTGGCCTTCAACAAGGATCACGTGTGGACCTGGGTCGGCGCAGGCCGACCTTGCGGCGGAACGCCCTTTCGCCCCGAATTCATTCGGCGGGCGCCTTCGCCCCGAATTCATTCGGCGGCGAGGAGGGAAACGATGGCCTGCTGCACCGGCTGGGTGGTTACCTCGGCGAAACCATCGCCGACGAACATGTTGATTTCACTGCGCACGCCAAAATCGGCCAGGTAGATGCCCGGCTCGATGGAAAAACCGACGCCTGGGATGAGTCGGCGCTCGTCGTGCGTCTCCAGATTGTCCATGTTGACGCCGTTGCCATGCCCGTTCGTGTCAATGCTGTGGCCGGTGCGGTGGAAAAACGCCGCGCCGTAGCCGGCCTGTTGAATGACCGCCCGCGCCGCATCGTCTACCTGGAACCCCTGCACCTGCTGCCCTGCTGCCAGGCGTTGTTGAATGAACCGCACCGCGGCATCGCGACTGGCGGCGACGATGTCGAAAATCTGACGGTGAGCCGCGGGCGGCTCCGCGCCGGCAAAAGCCACCCAGGTGATGTCGGCAAAAACAGCGTTGGGCTGATCGAGTTTGGCCCACAGGTCGAGCAGAACGAAATCGCCGGGCTTGAGGAAGAACTGACGCTGCGCGGTCGGCGCGTAGTGCGGATCTCCGCTGTGCGCGTTGATGCCCACGATCGGTGGATGATCGGTGATCAAGCCTTCCTCGGCGAAACGGCGCATGACGAACTGCTGACCTTCGACCTCGCCCGGAGAGCGCCCGCCGGCCAGCTCCGCGGCCATCCAGGCAAAGCACTCATCCTTAATTCGATCGAGCAGACGGGCGGCCACGCGATGCTGCGCCAACTGGGCTGGCGTCCAGCGCGCCTGCACCCACTGCACCAGGTCGGCCGAAGACACAATTTCCACGCCCAGGCCGCGAATCAGGTCAATGGTGCCGGCGTCGACGCGGCCCACGTAGGGAATGGCGCCGCCGGGCGAGAACTCCATGGCGATGCGCTGAGAATGACCGAGCAGGTCGTGAATCCCGCGGGTCAGCTCTTGCCAGGTCACGTAGGTGTAGACAGGCGCGCCCGAACTGGCAAACGGCCCGGCCTCGATGCGATGAACGAGCCAGGTGGCTTTGCCGCGGGCTGGAATCCAGTAGGCCCAGCGCCGGCTGAAAACCCCTTCCTCGGGCAGCGCGGCCACCTGGCGGGCAATCGGATTCATGCCGCGAAAATCGAAGAGCAGCCAGCCATCGAGGCCGGCCTGCTGAAGCGCCTGTTGAATTTCCCCAAGATTCGCCATCGGTTTGTGTTCCTTCTCTCGTTCGTGTCCCAAAGAGCCGTCATTCATGCGCAGGCTCGGCTGCGCGTTTGATGAAAGTCTTCAAGCGCCGTTCCAAGTCGCGGCGCTCCAGCAGGACTTTGTGCTGGCAGGTCAGGCAACGGATACCAATATCCGCGCCCAGGCGCACCACTTCCCAATCATACCCGCCGCACGGATGCGGTTTGCGCAGGCGGACAACATCACCCAGGGTCAGTTCGAGCATGTTCTCTCTTCCACTTGAGTCATGCGATCTCTCCCAACTCCGCAAATTATACACCCAGTGTCGCATCTCCCCAAAGCGGGTCCAATCTCCAATCTCCAATCTCCATTCTCCGGTCTCCGGTCTCCGGTCTCCGGTCTCCGGTCTCCGGTCTCCGGTCTCCGGTCTCACTCCTCGCGTCTCACTTTCAACCACAA
>JAYRVL010000824.1:0-5020 GCA_041918575.1 Anaerolineae bacterium
TCGAACAGGTGTACTGCCCTGGGCAGCGCTCGTTGGACGAATTCACGTCGGAAGGGCGCAAAATAGGCGCCGGAGCAGAAACTGCGCGGCACCACAAAACAAGCGCGGCCGTCTTGCGCCAGCAGTTTCAGGGTCAACGCCATGAACAAGGTGTAGATGTTCGTATGGCCGGCCAGTTGGCCGGCCGCGGCCGCCACCCGCGGATCGTCAGCGCGCAGCTTGAAGTAGGGCGGATTCGCGATCACGAAGTCGTAGCTGCCCTCTGCCGCGGAGTCATTGTCTATCTCGCCCGCAAACAACGACGGCTGTTTGGTGGCGACGCGCGTCAGAATGAAATCGGCGGCGTGGACGCAGACATGAATCGTGATCCCTCGTGACGCGGCGTACTCGGACGCGAGCTGCAAGACGGCCACAGCCGTCTCGGCCAATGGCGCGTCCACCTCATACCCTTCACTCCAAATCTCACTGGCCGTCTGTTCTGCGAGCACGCGCTCGATTACCGCGCACGCCAACGTGCCGGAGCCGATGGCCGGATCCAGGATGCGACTGCCATGGTGAATCGGCCCCAGTTGACGAGCCATGAAGCGCGCGACGGCAGGCGGCGTCAGGAATTGACCGTATTGCTTGCGCTGCAAATCAGAAGCCTGCGTCAGAACGTGCTTCCCCAGACGAGCGCTGTACTCCACAAGGTCGGTTGGCTGGTCTGCTATCACCGTAGAAGTCCCCCTGCGTGGCCGTGACAAGACCTGATCACCGCCAGGCGTACCGTAGCGTCGTTCCCAGAATATAGTACGCGGCCAGGAGGGCGCCGCGCACGGTGCCACTGACCTTCGAACGGCCGGCGTAGCGGGCACGGTAGCGCACGGGGATCTCGATCAGCCGGTAGCCCCGCCGCGCGGCTTTGACCATCATCTCGGTCGGCCAACCATAGGTCATCTCACGCATGTCGAGGGCGAGCAGCACGTCTCGCCGCACGGCCCGAAATGGGCTGAGATCGGTGACGGGCAATCCGTACAAACGCCGCATGAGCCGGCTGGCCAGCCAGTTGCCAAAGCGCTGCTGCGGCGGCATGACCGACCGCGAGAGATTGCCGGCCAGGAAGCGCGAGCCAAGCACCAGGTCCGCCTGACCCGATTGGATGGGCGCCAGCAGGGCTGCCATCTCCTCCGGAAAGTCGCTGAGATCGGCGTCGAGAAAAACCATGATGTCGGCCTGGGTTGCGGCGACGCCGGCCGCGCAGGCGAAACCGTAGCCGCGACGATCTTCACGCACCACGCGGGCGCCGGCGGCCAGGGCACGCGCCGCGGTGTCATCGGTCGAGCCGTTGTCCACCACCATGATCTCGTCAACCAGCCCGGGCGGAATCGCTGCCAGCACGGCCCCAATGCTGTCGGCTTCGTTCAGCGCCGGGATGACGACGCAGGCGTTCACGAGCGCTCAACCGCGGCCGCGTCCAGGCCGAGCACACGGCCCGCGTCGGTCAGCCAGAAGACGCCGTGCCACATCACCATCATCAGGTAGCTCCAGGGCCATTCGCCGGGCACATCGGACATGCCGATCAGGAGATTGAACGACAGCGCCGCGCCGAGCAGCGCGCCCCAGCGCACCTTCCAGCCGAGCAGGAGCGAAAGGCCGGCCGCCAGCTCAGCCAGGAAGATCAGCCAGGCGAACAGGGTGAAATTGGGCAGCACGATCGTCTCGACGAAAGCGCCGTAGGCCGCCACGACCGGATGTTGCGTCATGAGCATCATCCAATCGGCCAGGCCGCGCACCCCCGCCGGCGGCGCAAACGTAGGCGGCAGCTTCCAACGCAGGCTGAACAGCCACAGCACCCCAATCGCCATGCGCGCCAGCGCCAGCGGCCACAGCGGCGCCCCCACCGCTGCCCAGTTTCGCCAATCCAACTGTTTCTTCATCCCCTCACCTCATCCCCTCGCCTCATCGCTCGGCTGACAGTCTACCAGAACATCCGCCATCTGACAAAGCCATCCGCAGCCATTCCAAACACATTCACCGCAACGGTCGCCGAGAGCGCAGAGGAATCCCGATGCGTCTCGCGCTCCTTGTGTGTACTCAACCTGGAATTGCCGTCGCCTTGCCCACCGCCCCAAACTCCGTTGCCGTCATTTCCTCAAAACCAACTCCCTGTGCTATCATTGCCTCATTCGCAGGCCCAATTCCTGTTGAAGAACGAGGTGAAACATGACACTCGCCCTGAATCAAGTAGCCCAAACACTCCAGTTGTCGCCCGAGAAGCTCTGGCGCGAGAGCTTACGTGCGTATTTATCACGCCAGCAGCGCGCGCTCCAGATTGACATCGCCGATTTGCAGGACCGGTATGGCGTCGCCACCGTCAACGAACTCGCACGACGAATCGAGCAGGGAGAAATCTACAGTCATCCCGCCTGGGAAGATCTAATCGAGTGGGAAAATCTCCTCGCTCACCTGCAGCGGCTGGACCAATTGGAGGCAACTGTCGCCTAAATGTACGAACAACTCGAGCAGATTGCGCACACAGAATTCGCTGATATCGTTGCTGGAACGCGATCAATGAGCCGCCGATCTGACACGACAGTCAAACTCCGACTACTTATCCGTGACGGCAGCTATATTGATATTCGAATCAATCCTACTGGTCAACGCTATTCCTATCATTGGGAACGTCGTGCTCAGGAAGGCACAATTCATCGCCACGACAATGCGCCCGATCACCCTGAGATAGCTACCTATCCCAAACACTACCATAATCAGACCGAAGACAATGTCGAGGAAAGCTACATTCCTGACGACGCTCCCTCGGCGCTACGCTTCTTCTTGACTTTCGTGCGTGATCGCCAAACGTCGCACTATCCGTAACGCTGTTCGCTCTTGGGAGGTTTGTCGTAGCCATTCCGCCAAAACCGACTCCCTGTGCATCATACCCCCATCTTTGCGAACTCCGCTCTCCGCCACGAATTTCACTAATTCCCACGAATTCCCGGCCTCCAATCTCCAATCTCCGGTCTCCGCTCCCCGCCACGAATTTCACTAATTTCCACGAATCTCCAATCTCCGGTCTCCGCTCCCCGCCACAAATTTCACTAATTTCCACGAATTCCCGGCCTCCAATCTCCAATCTCCAATCTCCGATCTCCGATCTCCAATCTCCAATCTCCGATCTCCATTCATCCTTCCCCCCACTCCGGTCTCAACGCCGCCACCCGCGCGTACGTCTCCGGCGCGGCCTCTGGACCATCTGCCAGGATGCGGCGCAGGTCGTCGGCCACATCTACATCGTACCAGGTTGGCAGCACGTGGACGGACAGCCCCAGACGCCGGGCGTTGGTCATCGTTTCGCCCATGACCAGGTTCGTACTCCAGGTGACGTTCTCGAACAGGCCCCGATGCAGTTGCGACATGCCGATCAGGTAATAGCCGCCGTCGTCGCCCGGCCCCAACACCACATCGCGCCGCGCCAGCGCGTCGAAGGCTTCCTGCAGATAGGCGACCGGAAGGGTAGGGCCGTCGCTGTTCATGATGACCGCGCGCTGCACGCCAGGCCGGGCCAGGTAATGCCCCAGCGCGTTGGGCAGACGTTCGCCCAGGTCGCGGCCCACCTGCGGGAGCAGGCCGAAATGCAGCGGGACCAGCGCCCGAAAGTAATCATCTGCATCGTCCGGCGCGAAGGCTACCACCGGATGCACGCCCCGCACCTGCGCCATCAGGCGGAAGGTGTCGAGCAGCAGACAGCGATAGATCTCTGCGGCCTCATCCGGCGCAAATCCATCATGCAGGCGGGTCTTGGTGCGCCCCGGCTCCGGCCGCTTGGCCACCGTGAGCAGCACCTGACCCAGCCCGTTCCCGCGTGAACCTGCCGTCATAGGCCGGCCGACCTGGCCGCCAGCAGGATGCCCACCACCGACATGGCGTCACGAATCTCGCTGCTCAACACCATCTGCAGCGCCTCGGCCAACGCAAACCGGCGCACCTCGAAGGATTCCGTCTCGTCGGGCGGCAGGGACTCCTCGCTCAGGTCTTCGCCGATGTAGATGTGGGCAATCTCGTAGCAGACCGACTTCGAGGTGTAGAAGTCGCTGACCGGCGTCAGCCGACCCGCACGCACGCCGGCCTCTTCCATCAGCTCGCGCTGCGCGGCCTCTACCCACGCCTCGTCGGGCTTGACCCCGCCCGTGGGAATTTCCCACCGTTGATCTTCACCGAAGACGTAACGATACTGACGCACCAGGATCACCTCACCCGCCGCGGTCAGCGGCGCGATGCCGACGCAGTGCCCGAAAGTCACCACGCCGTAGATTGTCGTGCGACCATCGGGCATGCGGGCAATATCCTCACGCAAACTCATCCATTGGTTCTCGTAGACCGGCCGGCTCGACACCGTGGTCCAGGGTTTGACTGTCATTGTTCAACCTCCGTCATGAACTGTGTTTGTCTTGCGTCCCCGCGCCCTGGCGTCCCTGCGTTCGCATCGCACCATGATGCAGACTCCGCCGCGCCTTGAGCAGCCAGAACCCCAACGGCGGCGTAATGACCATCAGCGCGGCGGCGGCGTTCTGCTGCCAGTACGGCGCGAGCGGCGGCCAGTGCGCGCCAAAGACCAGGCTGAAGAGCAGGTACTTGAACCAGGCCGTCGTGCTGAGCAGGAAGAGCACCGGCGCCAGCCGCGCACGGGGTCGCAGCGCCAGCAGCGGCCAGACCCAGGCCAGGTACCAGGTCTGAAACCAGGCGGTGGCCAGCAGCAGGATGGCGATGAGCAGATGGGCCACGGCCAGGGTGAACGAGCGCGCCGGCGCGCGCCACAGCCGCCACACGCTCAGGCCCACCAGCCCGGCCAGCACGGCCTGCCCCAGGTGAGCCGCGCTGGCGTTGGCGGCTTCCACTCCGGCCCAGGCGCTGATAAGCTGGCGCACGAGCGCGAGGATGGATGTGGTGTTGAGACCGCTGCGCTGCGCCAGGCGCAGGGGGTCGGCCAGCGGCCAGAAGGGCCGGTAGCAGAGCCAAGCCAACAGCATGCTCAGCGCCA
>JAYRVL010000825.1:0-2297 GCA_041918575.1 Anaerolineae bacterium
AATGGCCATACGGCCGGCGCAGGCCGCAGATGCGGCCGCAATGTCCGCGCTGATCGAGCAGTTTGCCGCGCAGAATCTGATGCTGCCGCGCAGCGCCGCGCAAATTCTGCGCGCCCTCCCTGATTTCCTGGTGGCGGTTGAGATAACCGCCGGGCCGGCAGGCGCGGGCGAGCGAGTGGTGGGCTGCGTTTCGCTGGCCGCGCTGGCGCCTGACCTGGCCGAGGTGCGTTCGCTGGCCGTGGATGCCAGCCAGCAGGGCAATGGCCTGGGCGGCCTGCTGGTGGGCAAGCTGCTCGACCTGGCGCTGGCGCGCGGTTTTCGCCAGGTGTGCGCGCTGACCCTGCGCCCGCGCTTTTTCGAGCGCCTGGGCTTCGAGACGGTGGACCGCTGGAGCATTTCGCCCAAGGTGTGGCAGGAGTGCATCTACTGCCCGAAGTTTCACCGCTGCGACGAGGTCGCCATGCTGATGACCCTGCCTGTCCTGGCGCCCGCGACGGCGGCCGCGGCCCCGGCTTCTCGCAACGGTTTGCTCAAGCGCCTGACCCTGGCGCCGGTCATGATGAAGTTCTTCTGAGCGCCGCTCAGGCTTCGGCAAACAAGGCGCAAAATATAGCAAGTCAGATAAAGTTTCGGGATGCGCGATCCGGAATGGAGGCTTCAGCCGGTTTTCCTGGGTCGCAAGCGCGACCGGCTAAAGCCTCGAGTCCGGAAGATTATCTGAACACCTATAGTAGACGCAAGAGAGGGGATGCAAGAGAGGGGATGCAAGAGAGGAGACAAGAAATGGAAGCCATTCTGGCCCTGGAAGATGGAACGATTTTGCACGGCGCGGGCTTCGGCGCGGCGGCAACGACCGTGGCGGAGGTGGTTTTCAACACCAGCATGACCGGCTACCAGGAGGTGCTGACGGACCCGTCGTACCACGGGCAGATGGTGGCGATGACCGCGCCGCACATTGGCAATGTGGGGGTCAACCCGGCCGATGTCGAATCGGGCCGGCCCTGGGTGCAGGGCTTCATCGTGCGCGAAATCAGCCCGCTGGCGTCGAACTGGCGCGCGACCGAAGCGCTGCCGGCCTACCTCGCGCGGCATGGCATCCCCGGCATCAGCGAGATTGACACGCGCAGCCTCACCCGTCACCTGCGCACGGTCGGCGTGCTCAAAGGCGCGCTTTCCACCGATGGCGCGCCCGCGCCGCGCCTGGTGGAAATGGCGCAGCAGTGGCCGGGCCTGGACGGCCGCGACCTGGTCAGGGAAGTCACCTGCGCCGGCCCTACCGCCTGGGAGGAGGCGACGCCGCCGGCCTGGCAGCCGCGCCTGGCGCACGCAGCGGCGATTGGCGCGCCGCGGGTGGTGGCGTACGATTTTGGCAACAAGTGGAACATCCTGCGCCGGCTGACCAGTTACGGCTGCGGGGTCGTGGTGGTTCCGGCCGACACGCCGGCCGAGGAGGCGCTGGCGCTGGCGCCGGCCGGCATCTTTCTCTCCAACGGCCCGGGCGACCCCGCGGCCGTGACCTACGCCATCGCCGCGGTCAGGCGCTTCTTGACGACCGACATTCCGCTCTTTGGCATCTGCCTGGGGCATCAGATCCTGGGGTTGGCGTTGAACGGTCGCACCTACAAGCTCAAGTTCGGGCACCACGGCGCCAATCAGCCGGTCAAGGACCTGGTCAGCGGCCGGGTGCAGATCACCAGCCAGAATCACAACTACGCGGTGGACCCGGACAGCCTGCCGGCCGCGGTCGAGGTGACGCACTGGAATCTGAACGATGGCACAGTGGAAGGGCTGCGCCTCAAGGATCGTCCCGTTTTTTCGGTGCAATACCACCCGGAGGCCAGCCCTGGTCCGCACGATGCGGATGAGCTGTTTGCCCGTTTCGTGGCCTCGCTGGCCCACTGACCGCGCCGGCCATGTGGCTTTATTTGATCCAGGGCATCGGTTTCGGCCTGGCGGCCGCCGCGCAGCCCGGGCCGTTCCAGGCCTATCTGCTGTCGCAGACCATGCAAAATGGCTGGCGCCGCACGCTGCCCGCAGCCTTTGCCCCGCTGATCAGCGATGGCCCCATCATCCTGTTGGTGCTCTTGCTGCTCAGCCGCATACCGGCCTGGCTGCAGCGCGGTCTCTACCTGGCCGGTGGACTTTTCATCCTCTACCTGGCCTGGGGCGCGTGGCGGGCCTGGCGCGCGTTCGACGTCGGCCGCTGGCAGCGGGTTGGCCCCAGCCAGCGGCAGAGCGTGTGGCGCGCCGCCTTGATGAACGCGCTCAACCCCGGCCCGTACATCTACTGGAGCCTC
>JAYRVL010000826.1:0-2011 GCA_041918575.1 Anaerolineae bacterium
GGGGGGGGGGGGGGCCACCCGGTGGCTTCTGTTGGGGGGGGGGGCGGGGGTCGTCCGCCGGGGCGGGGGCGCGCCCCCCGCCCCCCCCGCGCCGCGACCGCGCCGGCGCTCGATCCCTTCTTTGCCGCGGTCAGCGTCGCCAGCCAGGCCGCCTGGTTGGGCGCGATGGCGGCCTTCACCTTCCTGCCCCTCATGCAGGAGCTGCAGTTGATGAGCTATCTGTGGCTTGCGGCCGCCATCCCGCTGGCGGCGGTGCGCGAACGATGAGCCACGCCATGTCTGAAACCAGCGCCAGCGCCGCCGTCATCCTCAACTGGAACGGCCGCGACACCACCCTGGCCTGCGTGCAGACCCTGCTCGACTGCGGCCAGCCGGCCACGCACGTCATCATCGTGGACAACGGCTCCACCGACGACTCGGTGACGGCGCTGCGCGCGGCCTTCCCCGGCCTGACCGTGCTGGCCGCGGGCGAAAACCTGGGCTTTGCCCGCGGCAACAACCTGGGCGTGCGCCATGCGCTGGCGACCCTGACGCCGGCGCACATCTTTTTGCTCAACAACGACGCCTTCATCAACGCCAACACCCTGCCGCGGCTGCACGCGGCCCTGGCCCTCGATGCGCAGGCCGGCGCGGCCGCGCCCAAGATCTACTTTGGCGATGGTCAGCGCCTCTGGTATGCCGGCGGCTACGTGGATTGGAAGACCGGCACGGGCGTGCATCAGCACAAAGGCGCGGCCGATCACAGCCAGGCGGACGCGCCGCGGTCGGTCGGCTTTGCCCCAGGCTGCGCGCTGCTCCTGCGCCGCGAGGTCATCGGCCCCGCGGGGCTGTTCGACGAGCGCTATTTCTTCATGGGCGAAGATGTGGACCTCAGCCTGCGCCTGACGCGGGCCGGGCGGCCGCTGCTCTACGTGCCCCGCGCCACCGTGGTACACCAGGTGGGCGCCAGCTCGAACCGTCAGGGCCAGCCCTTCATCTGGTATCACATGACCCGCAACCGCCTGCTGACCGTCAGCAAACACGCCACACCAGGGCAGAAACTGCGCTTTTTCAGCTATTGGCCGCTGCTGTGGGCTTTCAAGGCCGGCCAATTCGCCCTGACCGGCAACCCGGCCGTGACGCGGGCCATCGGCCGCGGCCTGCGCGATTTCCAGCGCGGGACGTTCGGGCGGGGATGAATGGGATGAAGGAATAAAGGATGCTTGACGCTTCCTCTGAGCGGTGATAGAATCGAGTCAGAAACGCTGATCGGCTGGACTTCCGGAGAAATTGCGAAATGACTGTGCGAACACTGGACCGCGTACAACGACCTTCCCCGGCGCCCCTGCGCCCTTTGCGGGGGCCGGCGATGATCCCGCCGCTGAATGCCGGCGATCGTCTGACGCGACCGGAATTCGAGCGCCGTTACCAGGCCCATGCTGAAATCAACAAGGCTGAACTCATCGAAGGAATCGTCCACATGCCATCGCCCGTTCATTTTACGCTCCACAGTCAACCGCACAGCGAGATTGTGACCTGGTTGGGCATTTATTGCGCGGCCACACCCGGTGTAGTCGGCGGCGACAACGCGACGGTGCGGCTGGATTACGAGAATGTCGTTCAACCTGATGCACTCTTGCGCCTGGAGCCGGCCCTGGGCGGCCGTTCGCACGTGACCGAAGATGATTATCTCACCGGCCCGCCGGAACTGGTGGTGGAGATTGCCGCCAGCAGCGCCTCGTGCGATTTGCACGACAAGCGCCGCGTCTACGCGCGTAACGGCGTTTCGGAATACCTGGTGGCTCAGGCTTATGAACAGCGTGTAGACTGGTTCGTATTGCGCGAAGGCGTCTACGAGCCGTTGCAGCCTGACGCCGATGGCATCCTGCGCAGCGAGGTTTTTCCAGGACTGTGGCTGCCCGCGGATGCGCTGTGGGCCGGCGACCTGGCGACGATGCTGGCAGTCGTGCAGCAGGGCCTGGCTTCCCCGGAGCATGCAAGTTACGTCGCCGGCCTGCGTGCGCGCCAACCC
>JAYRVL010000827.1:0-22002 GCA_041918575.1 Anaerolineae bacterium
ATGGCGCGATGATGGGCTGCGCTGTCGGTGAGCAGGGTCAGCTCATGGCGGCGCTTGCCCATGATCATGAAAAGGGCGAGCAGCGCCATGCAAACGTACATCCACGGTGAGAAGCGGGCGACGCGAATCACCGCGACGCCGCCGGCCACACGCAACACGAATCCGGTTGCGACTACGATCAGATCCACGATGACGATGTGCTTCAGGTAGAAGGTGTAGGACAGGGTCAACGCCAGGTAGCCGAAAAGAATGGCGCTGAAAAGCCCGTCCAGGCGGTAGGCAACCGGCAGACAGATGGCGACGAAAAGCACGGCGGCAGCAATGGCGACCCAGGGCGGTAAGACGCCGGCCGCAAGCGGCCGCAGACGCTTGGTCGGATGCTGGCGATCCTTCTCGATGTCTGCCAGGTCGTTGATGAGATAGCCGGTGCTGGAGATAAGGCAGAAGCAGACGAGCGCGAGCAGGCTGCGCAGGAGGGAATCGAGGTTGAAGAGCTGTCCATCGAAAATCAGCGCGGCAAACACGAACCCGTTTTTCGTCCACTGTCGCGGCCGCATGGCGCTGAAAAGAGCGCGCAGGATAGCGAGTGGTTGCGCGCCGGACGACTGGCTGTTGGAATGAGAGATGGTGGTTTCAGGCATAGGCTCTCATCTTACCGTAAACCGCCCGCTTCGTCAAACCAACTTGGCGAGCGCCAGCGCGCAGCTCAGGCGCCGAGAACGCCGATGCCCCAGGAGTCAAAACAACGAGTGTGAGCAAGAAGCGCATAGATGCTGTGTTGATCGAACGCGGGCTGGCGACCGATGATGCCCAGGCGCGTGGATTGATTTTGGCCGGCCAAGTGTCGGTTGACGGCGCGGTGACCAGTAAGGTAGGCGCTCTCGTCAGCGAGATGGCGCAGGTCATCGTGCGGCCGACGGCGGCGTACGTCAGCCGGGGCGGCGTCAAGCTGGCCGCGGCCCTCGATACCTTTGGCATTGCGGTGCAAGGGCTGATGGCCGCGGATGTTGGGGCATCCACAGGCGGCTTCAGCGACTGCTTGTTGCAGCGCGGCGCCGCGCACGTTTTCGCGATTGATGTGGGCTATGGACAGTTGGCCTGGACGCTGCGTCGGGATGCGCGGGTGACGGTGCTGGAACGTACGAACGTGCGCTACCTGTCCCGCTTGCCGGGCGACCGCCTGGTGGATTTGGTCACGATTGATGTCTCGTTCATTGGTCTCAAACTGGTCATTCCGGCCGTGTTGCCTTGGCTGCACGGGCCTGCCGGCAGCATCGTGGCGCTCATCAAGCCGCAGTTCGAGGCCAGCAGACACGATGTGGGACGGGGAGGCGTCATTAGAGAGAGCCGCGTGCATCGGGCTGTGCTCAGCCAGGCGCTGACGTGGGCGCAAAGTCAACAGCTCGACGTCCTGGGACTGATGCGGTCGCCCATCACCGGGCCGGCCGGCAACAGCGAGTTCCTGGTATGGCTGCGTCCCGGCAGCGGCGCGGGCGAGACTGCGGCGCTCATCGAGGGCTGTTTAGCGGCCGAGCAGGCGCCGAGGCTGGAAAGGCCCGAGCAGACTGAATGAAGTAATGAAGTCGTGATCTTTGACACAGTGCGGCACATGCGCTATAATAGCCCCTTGCACGCAATGCATTTGCACGTTGTCCATGGCCTGTCATGACGTTGTTGTCGAGAGAAACCCATCCGCGGAGGAGCTGGGTCCAGAAGACCTATCCGCATGATGGGTTATTTGTTGTTTTACAGGCTTACGAGTTGTTTGAATGCAAAATTGCACAACCACGGCAGCGGTTGATGCGAGTCTGATCCAAGGAGTGGAGAGCGCATGACCAACTTTACCACGGGTCGCCAAAACGTACCGGCTTTTCGAAAGAATTATGGTCGTATCCCTGATGTTCATCCTTTACCGCCATTGATCGAAGTTCAATTGCAGGCCTTTGACTGGTTCAAGTCCGAAGGATTACGCGAATTACTCGAAGAGATTTCGCCCATTGTAAGTTTCAACAAGCAGCTAGAACTGCATTTTGGTGATTTTTGGTTTGGTACGCCTAAGTATTCAGAAAAAGATTGTCGCGATCGCGACATGACCTACGCGGCGCCGCTGTGGGTCAAGGTTCGTCTGATCAACAAGGCCACCGGTGAAATCCCTGAACAAGATGTGTTCATGGGTGATTTTCCGCTCATGACTGAGAATGGCACTTTTGTCATCAACGGCGCGGAGCGTGTCGTGGTCAGCCAGCTCATTCGTTCGCCCGGCGTCTACTTCAAGGTAGACGAGGATCGCACCACCGGCCGCGAACTGTGCGCGGCCAAGCTGATTCCCAGCCGCGGCGCGTGGCTCGAGTTCGAAACCAGCAAGCGCGATGTCATTTCTGTCAAGGTAGATCGCAAACGCAAGCTGCCGGTCACCATCCTGCTGCGCTCGATCGGGTTTGGTAGTGATGAAGAGATTTACGAGTTGTTCCGGGATGTGGACACGATGCCCGATCATCAGTACATCAGCGCAACCCTGGAACGCGACCCCACTTCGACGCCCAACCGTGAGGATTCTGAAAAGGGTGTGCGCGACGCGTTGCTTGAATTCTACAAGAAGCTGCGCCCTGGCGATCCGCCAACCGAGGAAAACGCTCGCAGTTTCATGCAGAACCTGCTCTTTGTGCCGCGACGCTATGACCTGGGCAAGGTGGGGCGTTACAAGCTGAACAAACGGCTTTCGTCGCAGATGCCGCTGGCGACGCGCATCCTGACCAAGGAAGACCTGGTGGCGGTCATCGCACGCATCATTCAGGTCAACAACGGTGTCTTTGCCGAGGATGATATTGATCACTTGGGCAATCGCCGCGTCAAGACCGTGGGTGAGCTGATTCAGAACCAACTGCGCATTGGCCTGCTGCGCATGGAACGCGTGGTGCGCGAACGAATGAGCACGCGCGACCCGGAGCAGGTGACACCGTTGGCGTTGGTCAACATCCGCCCGGTGGTGGCTGCCACACGTGAATTCTTCGGCGGCAGCCAGCTCAGCCAGTTCATGGACCAGACCAACCCGCTGGCCGAGTTGACGCACAAGCGGCGATTGAGCGCCCTGGGGCCTGGCGGGCTTCGACGCGAACGCGCGGGTTTCGACGTGCGCGACGTTCACCACAGCCACTATGGCCGTATCTGTCCGATTGAAACGCCCGAAGGTCCTAACATCGGCTTGATCGGCTCGATGGCGACTTTTGCCCGCGTCAATGAGTATGGGTTCATCGAAACCCCCTACCGTCGCGTTTACAGCGCGGTGTCCAACAGCGCCGAGCGCCTGGTGGGCCGAACCCTGCGCGAACGCGTGGTGGATCCTGTCTCCAAGGAGAGCGTGGCCGAGCCAGAGACAGAGATCAGCGCAGAGATGGCAGAGCTCATGGCTTCATATTCCGAAGCCTACAGCGAAATTCGGGTCAAGCCCCATGCCTCCACCGAGGTAGTCTACGCCACGGCGGATGAGGAAGAAAACTTCTCCATTGCGCAGGCCAGCGCCGCGCTCAACAGCCGCGGCGAATTCCTCAATCCGCGCGCATCGGCGCGGCGCAGCAAGGACTTTTTGTTCGAGGCGCCGGAGCGGATCGAGTTCATGGACGTGTCGCCCAAACAGAGCGTCAGCGTTTCGGCCGCCTTGATCCCGTTCCTGGAGCATGATGACGCCAACCGCGCGCTGATGGGGTCGAACATGCAGCGCCAAGCCGTTCCCCTGCTGCGCCCCGAAGCGCCCATCGTCGGCACCGGCATGGAGTACCAAGCGGCGGTGGATTCCGGCCAGGTCGTGGTCGCGCGCCACGCGGGTGAGGTGGTCAGCGTCACCGGCCGCGATGTCACCATTCTGGAAGAAGACGGCACACGCCGCGTCTACTCACTGCGCAAGTTCAACCGTTCGAACCAGTCCACCTGCATTGACCAGCGCCCGGTCGTTCGCAAAGGTCAGTGGGTGCGTGAGGACGACGTCCTGGCCGACTCCAGCTCAACAGAAGTGGGCGAGCTGGCGCTTGGACAGAATGTGCTGGTCGCTTTCATGAGCTGGGACGGCGGCAATTATGAAGACGCGATCCTGATCAGCGAACGCATGGTCATGGAAGACAAATACAGCTCCATCCACATCGAAAAGCATGAGGTGGAAGCGCGCGACACCAAGCTGGGGCCAGAAGAAATCACCCGCGATATCCCCAACGTGGGCGAGGATGCGCTCAAGGACCTGGACGAAGAAGGCGTGATTCGCGTGGGCGCCGAAGTAGGGCCTGGCGACATCCTGGTTGGCAAGATCACGCCAAAGGGTGAAACGGAGCTGACGCCCGAAGAGAAACTGCTGCGCGCCATCTTTGGCGAAAAAGCGCGCGAGGTCAAGGACTCCTCGCTGCGCTTGCCCCACGGCGAAAAGGGCAAAGTGGTAGACATCAGGGTCTTTGGCCGCGATGACTATCGTGACCTGCCGGCGGGTGTGGAAAAAATGGTGCGCGTCAGCGTGGCGCAGCGCCGTAAGATCATGGAAGGCGACAAAATGGCCGGTCGCCACGGCAACAAGGGGGTTATCTCCAAAATTGTGCCGGTGGAAGACATGCCCTACCTGGAGGATGGCACCCCGGTGGACATCATCCTCAACCCGTTGGGGGTGCCAGCCCGCATGAACATCGGGCAGGTGTTGGAAACCCATTTGGGTTGGGCCGCGGACCGCCTGGGCTTCCGCGTCAACACGCCGGTATTCGACGGCGCCAAGGAGCGCGAGATCGAGGCTGAATTGGCCCGCGCCTGGTTGATTGACCGGGCCTGGCGCGACGCCTCGCAGCGGGCCTGGCCCTGGGTGGCCGGCCAGGGCATCCACGCCGAAGAAATCGAAGACGACGCCGACGCTCGCACCCGCTTCCTGATTGATTTCCTGTCGGAACGCGGCTATGACCCGGAACAGATCTTCAAAGACACCACCTTTGCCCGACGCGCCACATTGCGCGAATGGCTGAGAGATCGGGGATATGATCCCGATGGTATCTTGGTTTTCGAGACAGAAGCATACGACCGCGAGCGCCGCGACGGCGCAGATGCTCAGGCGATTGATGCCTGCCTGCACGAATGGATCGCCTTGTACGATCCGGAGGCCGAACAGGAGACAGCCGGCCTGTCAGAAGCCACCCTGCTGGCAGCCGCTGAGCAGGTGAGTCGAAAGATCGGTTGGCCCTTGCCTATCACGGGCAAACAGGTGGTCTATGACGGTCGCACCGGTGACCGGTTCGACTGCCCGGTGACGGTAGGGATCATCTATGTGCTCAAGTTGGCACACCTGGTCGAAGACAAGGTGCATGCCCGCTCCACAGGTCCATACTCCCTGGTGACGCAACAGCCGCTGGGCGGCAAGGCGCAGTTTGGCGGTCAGCGCTTCGGTGAGATGGAAGTGTGGGCGTTGGAAGCCTACGGCGTCGCGCACATCTTGCAGGAGATGTTGACGGTCAAGTCGGACGATGTGACCGGGCGCGTGAAAACGTACGAGTCAATCGTCAAGGGTGAGCCAATTGCGGCGCCAGGCGTGCCAGAATCGTTCCGCGTGTTGGTCAAGGAACTGCAATCGCTGGGTTTGGCTGTCGAAGTCATCAACGAGAAGGACGAAGTGATCCAGTTTGGCAAGGAAGACACGGATGAGCGCCTGCCGAAGCTAGGATTTAGCCTGAGTATGCCGGGGCCAATGGCCGGACGCGACTGAGGAATGCTGTGCGGGCCGGCCATCGAACGAACGGTTCGGCGGTCGGCGCTCAGTGGTGCGCCTTTCGATAGGGGGTAACCGTGGAAGTAAACGATTTTGATGCGATTCGGATCAGTCTGGCGTCGCCGGAGCAAATTCGCTCCTGGTCGCACGGAGAAGTCATGAAGCCAGAAACGATCAACTACCGAACGCTGCGACCCGAACGTGATGGATTGTTCTGTGAGAAAATTTTCGGTCCTACGAAGGACTGGGAGTGCTATTGCGGCAAATACAAGCGCGTGCGCTACAAGGGCATCAAATGCGACAAGTGCGGCGTGGAAGTGCTGCCGAGCCGTGTGCGGCGTGAGCGCATGGGGCACATCGAACTGGCCTCGCCGGTCAGTCATATCTGGTATGTCAAGGGCGTGCCCAGCCGATTGGGGCTTTTGCTGAACATCTCCCCGCGCAACCTGGAGCGCGTGCTCTACTTTGCTCAGTTCATCATCACGCGGGTGGATGAGGAAGGGCGGGCGCGCATGATTCAGCGCCGCGACCGTGACCTGAATCTCAAACTACAGCGCATGGAGAACGACCTGCAAACCAGGCTTGCCGATTACGAGCATCGCCTGGCCGATGCGCTCACCCGCCTGGAAAACGAAGAAGCGCGGCGCATCGGTGATGTCGAAGATGAGATGGCGCGCAAGACCAACGAAGCCATGAGCACGGGCAGCCAGATCCAACGCCAACTGGAAAACCAGTTGGGCAAACCGGCCACAGCCACGGCAAACCTGCCCTGGCTCAGCGATCCCCTCGTGCTGGCCGGCGAACCGATTGATCGCCAGACTCTGATCCGGCTGGGTGACAGCATGCAGCAGCGCCTGACCGAGATCAAAGAGGCCGGCGATCAGGACAAGGCGCAGATCGGCTTGCAGGCGGCTGCGCGGCGCGATCGTTATCGCCACGAGGTGGCTGAGAAGAGCGAAGGTCAGCGCAGAGAGGTCGAGCGCGAGAAAGAGAAGCTACGCGTGACCCATGATCAGGATGTGGCCGAGATCAAGAGCATCAAGGAACTGGACCTCCTGACCGAAACTCGCTACCGTGAATTGCAGGAACGCTGGAGCTCTTTGTTCGATGCGGCCATGGGCGCGGAAGCCATTCGCGATGTTGTGGCGCGCATTGACCTGAATAAGATGGCGAAGGAATTGCGCCACGAAATCCGCATCAGCAAATCGAAGCAGCGCCGCAAGAAGGCGGCCAAGCGCCTGCGCGTTGTCGAATCGTTCCGCAAGTCGGGCAACCGGCCGGAGTGGATGATTCTGACGGTCCTGCCGGTCATCCCGCCGGACCTGCGCCCGATGGTGCAGTTGGACGGCGGCCGTTTCGCGACCAGCGACCTGAACGACCTGTATCGCCGCGTAATCAATCGCAACAACCGCCTGCGCCGCTTGCTGGAACTGGGCGCGCCGGATGTCATCGTGCGCAACGAGAAGCGCATGCTGCAGGAGGCCGTTGACAGCCTGATTGACAACGGGCGCCGGGGTCGGGCCGTTAGCCGCAGCGGCAAGCGCAAGCTGAAGAGCCTGAGCGATATGCTCAAGGGCAAGCAGGGGCGCTTCCGCCGCAATCTGCTGGGCAAGCGCGTGGACTATTCGGGGCGTTCCGTCATCGTGATCGGCCCCACGCTGGCCCTGCATCAGTGCGGTCTGCCGAAGAAGATGGCCCTGGAGCTTTTCAAGCCTTTCGTCATGCGCAAGCTGGTGGAAGCCAACTTCGCGCACAACATCAAGAGCGCCAAGCGGTTGGTGGATCGGCTCAGCCCAGAAGTATGGGACGTGCTGGAAGAGGTGTCGTTGGAGCGGCCTGTGCTGCTCAACCGTGCGCCGACGCTGCATCGCCTGGGCATTCAGGCCTTCGAGGTCGTGTTGATCGAAGGCAATGCCATCCAGATTCACCCGCTGGTCTGCTCGGCCTTCAACGCTGACTTCGACGGCGACCAAATGGCCGTGCATGTGCCGCTCAGCGATGAAGCGGTGCGCGAGGCGCGCGAGCTGATGTTGTCTTCGCACAACCTGCTCAAACCGGCCAGCGGCGAGCCAATCGTCGGCCCGTCCAAAGACATGGTGCTCGGCATGTACTGGCTGACCAGTGAGAAGCCTGGCGCCAAAGGCGAGGGCAAGGCCTTTGGCAACATGGATGAAGTCAAGCTGGCCTACGACTTGGGCGTGGTTGATCTGCGCGCCAAGATCAGGCTGCGCTATCACGATTGGCTGCGCGACGTACCGCTGACCGACCTGCACTTGGGCGCGAAGGCGCACGCCGCGCTGGAAGCGGCCGGCATCAAGACGGCGGCCCAGGTGGTGGAACAAATGCAGCAGGCGTCAAGCGGCCAGCCCTCGCCGGTGATCGGCCACACCGAGGAGATTCGCACGCGGCTGCTGCGCCTGGGCGTCGCGGCTGAGGCCCCGCGCCTGGACGGTCTCATCGAAACCACCGCGGGACGCGCGTTGTTCAACATGGACCTGCCGCGCGAGCTGCAATTCGTCAACAAGGTAATGGACAAAGGCTCGGTCAACACGGTGGTGGCCGACTGCTACCATCGCCTGGGCGTGCGCAAGACGGCCAACCTGGTAGACAAGATCAAGCAGTTGGGCTTCTTGTACGCCACTCGCAGCGGTATGACGATTGCGGTGAGCGACATCCAGGTGCCGGAGATCAAACAGCAGATCATTCAGGATACCACGACCGAAGTGGAGAAGGCCGAGCGCCAGTATCGCCGCGGCCTGATCACCGAGGAAGAGCAGTATAATCGCATCGTGGAGTTGTGGACGCGTGCGACCGACGACCTGACGCAGGCGGTGAAACAGCAGTTGAATCCGCTGGAAGGGTTGGGCGCGATGGCGATCAGCGGCGCTACAAAGGGCGGCGTGACTCCCATTCGCCAGTTGGCCGGTATGCGCGGGTTGATGGCCGACCCTTCAGGGCGCATCATTCCGCTGCCTATCCGCTCCAATTTCCGTGAGGGCCTGACCGCGCTGGAGTACTTTTTGAGCACCCACGGCGCGCGCAAGGGTTTGGCTGACACCGCGCTGCGCACCGCCGACGCCGGTTATCTGACGCGGCGCCTGGTAGATGTGGCGCAAGATGTCATCATCAGCGTGGACGACTGCGGCGCCGACGCCGGCATCTGGATCGAAGCCGCGGTGAGCAAGCAAATCGGCGAGGCGTTCGGTGAGCGCCTGGTGGGCCGTTATGCGGCCGGGGCCATTCTGCATCCCCAAACCGGGGATGTCATTGTGGAAAAGGGCCAGATG
This sequence comes from Anaerolineae bacterium, assembly GCA_041918575.1. Lineage (GTDB taxonomy): Bacteria > Chloroflexota > Anaerolineae > SSC4 > Amarolineaceae > Amarolinea. The sequence goes on from JAYRVL010000827.1 coordinate 9,013, forward strand.
ATTGACGAGGTGGCCGTGTCGGCCATCCTGGCGGCCAAAGTGCCGCGCGCCTATGTGCGCTCGCCCCTGGTGTGTACGTTGACCTTTGGCCTGTGCGCGGCCTGCTACGGCCGCGACCTGGCGCGCGGCGGCATGATCCGCCAGGGCGAGGCAGTGGGCATCATTGCGGCGCAGTCCATCGGCGAGCCGGGCACGCAGTTGACGCTGCGCACCTTCCACACCGGCGGTGTGGCGGGCGCCGAGGACATCACGCAGGGCTTGCCGCGCGTGGAGGAGTTGTTCGAAGCCCGAAACCCCAAGGGAGAGGCGGTCATCGCGGAGATTGACGGCGCCGTCAGCATCTATTGGGAAAGCGAGCAGCGCAAGCTGAAGGTCACCGATACCCGGCTCTTGTCGCAGGAGCATGACATTGCGCGCCACTTCCACCTGGCGGTTGCCGATGGTGATCGCGTGCAGGCCGATTCGCCGCTGGCTGTGTCGGTGGATCAGGAAACGGGAGAGCCGATCAGCATCACGGCTGGCCTGGATGGTCACGTGTTCATCGAAGAGACCGATGACGGGTGGCGGGCGGTGGTGCGCCGCGAAGAGACCAATGTCTGGGAGAAACCCATTCCACCGAGCGCCCGTCTGCGTGTGGATAAGGGCGATATGGTCAAGGCGGGCCAGCAGTTGACTGAAGGCGCCAAGAATCCGAAGGAAGTGCTGCGTATTCAGGGCCGCGATGCCTGCCAGCTTTACCTGGTGGAAGAAGTGCAGAAGGTGTATCGTTCACAGGGTGTGAACATCCACGACAAGCACATCGAGGTCGTTGTGCGTCAGATGATCCGTAAGGTGCGGGTGCGCGCAACGGGCGACACCGAGTTCCTGCCGGGCGAACTGGTGGACCGCTTCAAGTTCGACGAGGTGAACCAACGCCTGATCGAGCGTGGACGAACTCCGGCGCGCGGGGAGACGGTGCTTCTGGGTGTAACCAAGGCTTCCTTGAATACCGAAAGCTTCCTGGCCGCGGCTTCCTTCCAGGAGACGACCCGTGTGCTGACCGAAGCGGCAGTGCGCGGCGCGCAAGACAACTTGCGGGGCCTGAAAGAGAATGTCATCATCGGCAAACTGATCCCGGTGGGCACCGGCTTCGCAAAACGCCGTCAGCACCAGCGCAGCGAGAGTCATGACGTGAACCGTGAAGAAGCGGCGCTGGCCGAGCGAGGCCTGGCTGCGGAGCATGGCGACGTGGAGGCCGATCCTGATTGAGCGACTAGCCGGGCGCTGGCATGAGCCGGCGCGGCAGTAACCGGTTTTCGTACGAGAGAACGGGAGATCAGCCCTGGCTGGTCTCCCGTTTTGTTTGGGAAAAGGGCAAACCTCACAATACGTGCCACAACCATTCACACTTTTTTCATAGGCAACCAGTATAGTGAGTCATGACCGGTGACACGGCTGACAGGAACGCATGGAAGCAGTGCGCACACGGCAAACGAACTGGGCCTGTAGAAAACAAACATCCAAGGAGGACACACGATGTTTCGAGGGCGATGGTTGGCGATGGTGTTGGTGGGGCTGCTCATTTTCGCCGTAATCGGTGGAATTGGGTCAGCCATGCAGCGAAGCGCATGGAACGACGGTTACATGATGGGACGACTGGCGATCGGCGGGCAAGACGGGGCGCCGGCGACGATGCAGCCCTATGCCACCAGTTATCCCCGTCACGGGTTTGGCGGCGGTTTCTTCGGCGGCCTGGGCTTCTTGCTCGGACTCGGTCTGCTCTTCTTCCTGGTGAGCAGCTTCTTCCGTATGTGGCGCTGGCGAGCATGGGCCATGCATGGGGGGCCAGGCGCCATGCCGGGCGGCCCCGGGCGCGGGCCAGGACATGAAGCATGGCGTCACTTCCATGGGGCGCGGCGCGGTTGCTGGGGAGACGCGGCTGAGAAATCGGCCGATCAACCCGCCGCCAAGCCAGAGGCGCCACCCCGGCCCGCAGAGGCGAGCGCCGAACGCTAATATCCTAAGATGCAAGACCTGGCCGGTCTTCACGACCGGCCAGGTCTTGCTCATTTCCGGGCTTCGTGGTAAAACGCTGGTCTCATGAACGAATTGATTCTGGTGGTAGATGACGAACCGCGCATCGTGAAGCAAGCGCGAGACTATTTGGAACGTAACGGCTTGCGCGTGGCCGATGCGGCCGACGGCAAGCAAGCGCTCATCCTGGCGCGCCATGAGCGGCCAGACCTGATCGTGCTCGACCTCAACTTGCCAGGAATGGACGGTCTCGATGTGTGCCGCGCCTTACGCCGTGAGTCGGAGGTGCCGATCATCATGCTGACCGCGCGGGCCGAAGAGGCCGACCGCTTGATCGGCCTTGAGCTGGGCGCAGATGACTACATCACCAAGCCATTCTCGCCGCGTGAATTGGTGGCTCGTGTGCGCGCGGTGCTGCGCCGTACTCAAGGCGGGGTGCGCACGCCGGGCCTGATTCGTGCGGCCGACCTGGTAATTGACCTGGACGGGCATCGCGTCAGCCGCCAGGGCAAATCCATCAACCTCAGCCGCACCGAATTCAACCTGCTGACGGTGCTGGCGCAGCATCCCGGCCAAACGTTCACCCGCGCCCAACTGCTGGACCGCCTGCATCAGACAGCCTATGAAGGGTTCGATCGCAGCGTCGATGCGCACATCAAGAACCTGCGGCGCAAGCTGGAGGCGAATCCGCTGGAACCGCACTACGTCCTAACGGTCTTTGGCGTCGGTTACAAGTTCAGCGAGGAGTAGGGAATGACTGATCCAACCCGCCAGCCACAGGGGACGGAGGAAAGCGACGAGGCCATGATGCGTCATTGGCGACGTCGCGCCTGGGCGACGCGTCCTGGTGACCGAGCATCCTGGGAAAGATGGGAACGGCGTCCGGGGCTGCTCTTCCTGCGTCTGGCGGGTGTCTTTGGTTTCCTGGCCCTGCTCGTCACCGGCGGCTTGGCGTTGGGCATCTTCCTGCTCATGCGTCTGGCAGGCGGCGATGGGCGGACGGCTGCCTTGGTGTGGATCGGCGCATGCGGGTTGCTGGCGCTGTTGCCTCTGTTGACCTGGCGCCTGGGCGCGCTGGCTTTCCGTGGCTTTGCCCATCCCCTGGCCAACCTGATGTCCGCCGCCGATGCGGTTGCGGCGGGTGATCTCAGTGTGCGCGTGCCGGTTGGGAACCGGGGACCGTTTGGACACCTGGCCTCTGCCTTCAATCGCATGGTTACTGAACTTCAGCTGGCCGATCAACGCCGACGCAATTTGACCGCCGATGTGGCGCACGAACTGCGCACGCCGCTGCAGATCATCCAGGGCAACCTGGAAGGTGTGCTGGACGGCATCTACGAAGCGACGCCAGAACACATCGACGCGACCTTGGATGAGACGCGCCTGTTGGCACGCCTGGTAGAAGACCTGCGCGTGCTCTCACAGGCCGAAGCAGGGCAATTGCCAATGAACTGGGAAACGGTCAACCTGGTTGAACTTCTGGGCGATGTGGCAACCAGTTTTGGCGGCCAGGCTGAAGTCGCGGGCATCAGCCTGCGCACGGAGATTCAGGGCACGGCCGAAACGTTGACCGTGCGCGGCGACGTGGGTCGCCTGGATCAAGTGCTCGGCAATCTGATGGTGAACGCACTGGGGCATACGAGCGCGGGCAGCACCATTACGCTGCGCGCGCTGCCTGGGGCTGATGCGGTGCGTGTGCAGGTGGCCGACACGGGTGTTGGCATTCCAGCGGAAGACTTGCCCTTCATTTTTGACCGCTTCTGGCGCGGCGATCGGGCACGCACACACGGCCCACGCGCCAGCAGCGGCTTGGGACTGGCCATCGCCCGCCAGTTGGTGCAGGCGCATGGCGGACGCTTGACCGTGGAGAGTCAGGTGGGGCAAGGCACGATGTTCACGATGGAGCTGCCGACGCAACTTGGCAATTCACGCAACTAGGCACAATCGGCTGAGTGTGATAGAATACGTTCACTCGTTCCACTTTCCCCTGCGTTCATGTTAGGAGGTATGCACATGCGTAGAACTACTCGGTCTCTGTTGATCCTCGGTCTCGTGCTGCTGCTGACTCTGTTCAGCGTCTCGCTGATGGCAGCCCAGCCAGGCGCGCCCATCTCGGATGACGGCCCTGCCCCGGCGGGCGTCAACGCACCGCCGGCCCAACCCGCCAGCCCGGCCCCGCGAAACCCCAGCGCGGATCTCTTCGACAACGGCCCCCTGGTCAACAGCCCAGGCACCGGCCCCGGCGGCAGTGATGAGAGCATTGCTCGCAACGTCACCGTGGGTCTTACCAGCCGCGGCTTCAACGTATCGGCCAGCGGCGCCTTCCGTATCTCTGACGATTTCGCCATTCCCAGTGGGGAGAGCTGGCAGATCACCGGTGTCCGCCTATACGTCTACATGGGGGGATCGCCCACTTCGCCCAGCCCATTCACGGCAGTCAATTACCAGATCTGGAACGGCCCGCCCAGCGACCCCAGCAGCACCGTGGTCTTTGGCGACACCACCACCAACCGCCTGGTAAGTTCAACCTGGGCCAACATGTACCGCCGCCAGGAGTCCACCCCGACCGACTACACCCGTCCCGTTTTCGTACTCAACAACAGCGCCGGGGTGACGTTGGCGCCAGGTCATTACTTCATTGACTGGCAGGTGGACGGCGACATCAACTACACCGGGCCCTGGCAGCCGCCAGTGACGATTGACGGACAGACCTCTACGGGCGACGCTCAACAGATGGTCAGCGGCGTTTGGCAGGCGGTGGTGGACAGCGGTCTGCAAACACCGCTCGGCGCGCCCTTCGTCATCGAGGGCACGGTTGTCAACCCCACCGCGGTCGAGTTGAGCAACCTGGACAGCGACAGCGCTTCCAGCCTGTCCTGGCTGCCCCTGGCCATCCTGGCCCTGCTCACGGCCGGTCTCACGCTGCGACGCCGCATGGCCCGTTAGCGCTTCTCCTCAAGACCCATGGGCCTGACTTTCCCACAGCGCCTCGTGGAATTCACCGCAGAGCGCGCAGAGAACACTGAGAAAATCAGAAAGACTCTGCACTCTCTGCGGTGATTTTTTGGGCCTCGCTCGTGCGGCTGGTCGCCAGAACGCGCTCGATCGTTGCGATCAACTCGTGCATGAAGAACGGCTTGGTGATGTACGCCTGCGCGCCCGCCACGTTCAACCCGTAATCACGATCTTGGGCCATCGCTTTGGCCGTCAGAATGATGACCGGAATGTGCTGCAGCACGGGATGTTCCCGGATGCGTCGCAAAACCTCCCAGCCGTCCATACCTGGCATCATCAAATCGAGCAGCACCAGGTCGCATGGCCGCGCCTCGAGCAACTGTAGTCCCGCTCGCCCATCGGCGGCGACGAGAATGTCGTAATCCCGGCGCGCCAGAATCAAGCGCACCAGTTCGACAATTTCAGGCTCATTTTCGATATAGAGAATCGTAATCCTGTTTTCGCTCATGGTTCAATTGTCCGGCTGCCCTGTCCGCGGTATAATCGTTGCTCCCTCTCGGTGGCGATGACCCACCAAGCCAATAAGGCCAATAAGGCCAATGGAGCCAATGCTATGTCTGCACATGCCCAACCCGGTGATCTCGTCCTGCTCGTCAGCGAGGATGAAAAGCGCTACCTGGTTCGCCTGAAAGCCGGTTCAGTCTGGCATTCCAATCGCGGTCGTCTCCCGCATGACGCCCTCATCGGACAACCGTTTGGGCAGACTGTACAAACCCTCATCGGGCGTCCGCTCCTGATGTTGGAGCCAACCACACACGACCTGATCACCCTGCTCAAGCGAGTCACGCAGATCATCTTCCCCAAAGACGCGGCTCATATTCTGATGCGCCTCAACCTGTTTCCGGGACGACGCGTGTTAGAGGCCGGCGCCGGCAGCGGCGGTTTGACGCTGGCCCTGGCGCGGGCCGTCATGCCCAGCGGCCACGTGTACAGCTACGAAATCAAACCAGAAACCTGCACCCTGGCCAGGCGCAACCTGGAAAGCCTCGGCCTCTTGCCCTACGTCAGCCTGCAGCAGCGCGACGTGACCGTTGCCGGCTTCGACGAACAGGACGTAGATGCCTGCTTTCTGGACCTGCGAGAGCCGTGGCTGGCGCTGCCGGCGGTTGTCGCGGCCCTGAAGACAGGCGGCCTCTTCGGCAGCCTGGCGCCCACCACGAACCAGGTTGAAGCCATGCTGCGCGGCCTGCAAACCCACGGCTTCAGCGACATCAGCGTGGAAGAGCTGCTTTTGCGCAGTTACAAAACGGCGCCTGACCGCCTGCGCCCTGCCGATCGGATGGTGGCCCACACCGGCTACCTGATCTTCGCGCGCAAACTAGCCGCAGGCGAAGCGCAGCGCTGGCGCCCCCGTGAGCAGAAACGCTACGCAGGGCGCCTGGCCGCGCAGGCCGGAGAAGTCGCCGCGCTCGACGACGATGATCTGTCCGAGTCCGAGCAAGCCCATGAATGAATGCACGGGCTGACACAACAGATCTGCCGAGGCAGGTTCGCCTCACCGTAACCCGCTTGAGCGCGCGTTGCGGCGCGACGATGTCCTCGGCGACGAATCACGCTTCGGTGCGCCAACGATGCAAGCCAGAGGCTTGTGTTGCAGTGGAGATGCACGGCGTGAATCCCGGGTTACTGCAGCCGCACCTCGAAGTTGTACGAGGCTCGTTCTGTGGTAACCGGGGCAATGGCGCTGACGACCAGGTAGACCACCTTGCCGTTGTTGCCAATCGCTGGCACGCTCAGCGAGCCAGAACCGTCCGACCCAACCTCCATCACCGACACGGCGACGCCTTGACGATCCAGTTCCACGACCTGTACCAGCCAACGTTGCGTCAGCACATTGTCTGTGCGCAGCCAGCCCTGGCTGACCCAGCCCCCATCACCATCTTCGACATCGGTGCTGTAGTTGATTTCTGGGATGCTGATGTCATCGAGCAGAATGCCCGGCTCATTGGCCGCATCATCGGTAATATACTGAAAACGCACCTGGATTTGTTGGCCCGCGTAGGCGCTCAGGTCAATGCTCTCCTGCACCCATTCCGGGCTGCGACCGCCGCCGCTGACGCCGGTGTAACCCGGCCCGAAGCTGTTGCCGTTCGGGTTCGTCGTCACGCTGTAGCGGCCTTCCTGGATAGCCCACGTCTTGCCGGCATCGGTCGAGGTTTCGACATAGGCGTAATCGAAGTCATCTTCCAGGTCATACCAGGTCCAAAACGTCAACGTCGCGTTCTTGACCCCACTCAGGTCGAAATCATGCGTCAGGGTGGCATCGCTGTCATCGGTGCGATTGCCCCACCAGGTAAAGGCGCCGCTGTGAGGCGCTGCATCCACCAGGCCCACAGTGGCGCCGCCGCTGAAGTCAATCATCACATCACCGCTGCCCTTCAGCGCAAAGTAGTCAGTGGCATACTGCGACACCTCGCCGCCATCTTCAACGGCCGGATAGCGGCGGAAGCTGGCCTCAAGGTTGACCTCACCCGGATCGGCCGTCTGATAGCCAAAGCGGCCATCATGGATGGAGGGATCGTCCAGGAGATTAGCGATCACCCAATCGGCAAAAATGGCGTCGAAATTGGCGTCCGTGTTGTTGGCAGCCAGCACCTCATCGAAGCCGGCAATGCCGTTCAGGCCCGACGCCACCAGGGCGCGCGTCATCTCTTCACCAAACTGTTCCAGGAAATAGGTCATGAACAGATACGCGCTGCCGTAGTGCGGGGCGTTGGCGCCAGGCTCGGAACCCCAGGTGGTCAACTGCGTGTCAGGGTTGGCCATGAAGGCGCGATCGGCGCCGCCCGGGTCGAAGTTGTTGAGCGCCGCGGCCAGCTCCGACGAGCCTTCATTGACCCATGTCTCTTCATTGCGGTCGTTGTACCAGTGGATCATGTGCTGGAACTCGTGCGCCAGCGTCCCATCGTAGAAATCGGCGCCCGGTTCGTTGTTGTCAATGTTGATGTAGAACATCTCCTTCTCGTTGGAGAAGGGCTGCGCCAGTCGTGAGAATTCGTCCGCGGAGGAATAATAGCCGGCAATGCTGTCGCCCAGGTTGCTGGCATGAAGAATGTGCAGATGCACATCATTGTCAACGCCCGGCGTCCATTCGCTGCCGAAGAACTCCCGGTTAGTGGCGTAGGTGTTCGCTTCGAACAGGTCGGCTGAACGTTTCAGGTCGCCTTGATCCACGCGCTGGCCCTTTTCGACCCACATGTAGAGATGAGGCGTCTCATAGCGCAGTTCGGCTTCGATCTCGAAATGGCGGTTGTCGTCCACGTTGTTCACCCTGAAGGTTTCAACGTCGCCCACCTCGAACGCAGGCGGTGTTGCATTGACCACCTCAGGAATATCGCCGACTCCAGGGCGCAACTGCATGGCCAGCTTACGCAGGTCACGTTCGGGCACATTCACGTCTCGGAGCGAGCGCTCGGTCTCCGAACCGGTGTCAGAGGCGGGCGCCGTGGGGCGGGGCGTGCCCGGAACCGCAGTCGGCCGCGCGGGCGCGGTGGCGGTGACGCGCGGCGCGCGCGGGGTGGGCGTGCCGACCGCAAAGGTGGACTCAACCACCGGCGTGGACCAGTCGCTGATATTGGATTCACCCATGAAATTGAAGAAAGCGGCGCCGCCGGCAATCAAGGCCAGGCAGCAGCAGCACAGGAACAAGGCTGCAACGCCGAGAACGATCCACAGCGTGCGCTGTGAAGAGGGCGCAGTGGGGGTTGCTTCAGGTAAAGGAAACTGACTCATGCGTCGAGAACTCCTCGTTGGATAAAGATAGGTTGATGGGTTGATGGGTTGATGGGTTGATTGGCTGATTGGCTGATTGGCTGATTGGCTGATTGGCTGATTGGCTGATTGGCTGATTGGCTAAAGTAAGGCCTGAAGGCCGGCTTGATCGTGTTACCTGGTATGCACCAATCCTTCGTCTCCGCCATCCAACCAGGCGCGGGCGCGGCGCACAAACTCGCGCTCGGTCTCGTAAGTGAGTTTGACCGCCGCTTCGTCGAGTTTGAGCCAGCCAGGCTCGAATTGAAGCTCATGGGCATCGCGGGCAACCCGGCGCGGGCTGGCAAGCCGAAAGAGAAAATAGAACTCCTGGCGGGTCACATGCTGATTCTTCTCCGGCAGGTCGAACTCCACCACCTGCATGCCCAGGCTTGTGACCAACCGCAAATCCGCATAGCCCGACTCTTCTCGAATTTCGCGCGCCGCTGCGTCTTCCAACAACTCACGCGCTTCGACATGCCCCTTCGGCAGTCGAATCTCGTTGTTACGCGAGCGGTAGAGGACGAGGATGGCGCCGTGTTCGTCCAACACCACGCCGCCGGCTGCGTCGTAGGCCACGCGTCTTTTCACAAGTCACCCCTCATGCTCAAGGCTCCATGTTCGACTTTTAGCCCATCCGATGCACCGCTATGGTTCGGGCTGCCCCACCGCAAACAGATAGGGTGATTCTGGAAACGGCGCCGACCAACATTCCTGGTTCAAGGGTAGGACGCCGCCGCCAAGCGCCAGCGCGCCGGTGGCATCCAAATCAACATAGACGCGACGCCACGGTACATAGAAAAAGGTATAGCTGCGCAGGCAAATGCGCCATTCCGGCCCTGTGGGCGGCGGCAGACCGGGCGCATCCGGCTGCGAACGTTGGGGCAGGCGCCGCACATCTTCCAGCGCCAGGCGCTGAATTCGCCAATCCAGGCCGCCCAGCGCCCGCCCGGCCAGGTGTTTGGCATTGATCCCCAACCTCTGCGGGTCGCCCCGCACGGCCGGCTCGGGCGGCGCGGCGTAGCGCGGAATCAACGCCCAAAGGCTCACGGCAACCGCTGCCAGCAGCAGTATCTGGCGCCAGGCGTATTCTGGGGGCGTCCTCCAGTTTCGCCTGGCAGTGCTCCACAAGGCTGCCGCCAGAAGCAGCAGCAGGCCATGAAACAGGAAGTTGATCGCCAGCCCGAGCGGGATGAGCGTCCAGGCGCCGTGCAGCGTGCTCAGCGCCGTTGGCGCCGGAAAACCGCGCCAGCCAGCACACAACTCAGGACATCCGGCCAGGTAATCCGGCACTTCGAACAATTGACCGGCTGCCCAGGTGAGCAGCCCTGCCAGCGCCAGCGCCAATCCTACCCCATAGCCCCAGCGCCGGGTGCGCTCACGCCACCAGATGATCAGAAGCAGCAGGCTGACCAGCCCTGTCAATATCACCAACAGAACAGTGGATTGCGATTGCAGCCACGTCGGCGTCATACGCGACCTTTTCCGAAAACAGTGATTGCATTTTACGCTAAAGTGCAGGAGTTGCCAAACACAGGAGTTGCCAAACATGCCAAACACGTCAAACTACGTCAAACCATGCAAGCGAGGTTCGGCGCCCGTTGTCAGGAATAGGCCACCTGGGGCGCCAGATTGAAGCGAGGCAGAACAAGGCGGTCGCGCAGGCGGGCGCGGCCGCGGGCAATACGTGATTTGACCGTGCCAAGCGGGATTCCCACCAAATCGCTGATCTCGTGGTAGTTGTAACCTTCGATGTCGCTCAGCACAATGACCAGGCGCTGATCGTAGGGCAACTCCGCAATGGCCGCTTCGATCTGATGGCGCAGTTCCAGGCGCAGCGCGTGATGTTCAGGCCCTTCGCCCGGGTCAATCATGAGAGCCGCGCGATCTGGCTGTTCCACCAGGTTCTCCAGCGACGTGGCAGGGCGTCGGCGCAGCGCACGCAGGCGATCATAGCAGGTGTTGATGACAATGCGCAGCAACCACGCCTTGAAAGACCCGCCCCGGTATTGATCCAGTTTGCGGTAGGCTTTCACGAAGGCATCTTGCACCGCATCCGCGGCCAAATCGGCATCACTCAGCACTCGACGGGCCACGCTGTAGGCCAGGGTTTGATAGGTTGTCACCAGTTGATTGAACGCGTGCAGTTGCCCTGCACGCGCCGCTGTGATCAGTTTTTGCTCATCTAACATGCGTCACACTCGCGGGAAAAAATTGAACAACATCAGACGGGGTTCAGTCGGGAAGGACGCGGGCGGGAATGGATTACGTTGTCACGCCGATTATGCCATCGCGACGCCTGCCAGCACATCCGGCGGATTATTCAGCAGCCTCTACGCCGTTTGGCTGAGAACTGCCGACGAAAGTAGCGCAGACCACACATCCCGAACACAGGAATTGCAACTGTAACCGGAATCGTGGCTTTAGCCGGTGCTTTTTGCGGCTTTGCTGGCCAAGAAGCCGGCTGAAGCCTCCAATCCAGGTCCCATAAACGCCTGCATTTCACCTTATTTGGACCTTATTTGGAATTCCTGCCCCGAACAGGCCCGTGTGGTATAATACGAAAACCAAAGGCCAACGAGAAAAACGAATGCGCAACACCCTACTCTGCCTGGTGGCAGCCCTGTTCTTGACCGTTTCAACCAACGCCAGCGCCGGAGTGCCCTATCCGGTCGTCACCCTGAGTAAAACCGTCTCACCCAGTTCTGTGACACCTGCCGCGGCTGTCACCTACACCATCACCCTGTCCAACAGCGGCGATGTAGCGGCCAATGACGTCAACGTCACCGACACCCTGCCGGCCGGCTTCAGCTACCGCAGCGGCGCCACGCGCATCTATCGCAATGGAGTTCTCATTCGTTCCACGGATCCCAGCATCAGCGGTCGCAGCCTGACGTGGAGCGGGCTGACCGTGCCCGCCCGCCGCGGCGACAGCTTCTACGGTATCAACACCTTTATCCAAGAAAACTGCAACATCAATGCGATCACCTGGCAGTTGGACCGGGCGCGTGAACTAATGGGATACCACGCCCTGGCCAAGCAGTTCTTCTACGGCATCACCAACAACACCGGCGGCCCGGAATCGTGCTGGATTGACTATGTCAACGCCGCCTACGACCGGGGCCTCAATGTGCTCCTGCGCCTGCAAGGGCCGCATGATGGCGCCAATTGGGTGGAACCGCAGGCAGATTGGGCCGGCAATTACAGCAGCGCGGCGCAGGCATTCCGCCGCGTCGTGGCCGGGCTGCCGCGGCGAGACGGATTCACCCTCTTCATCCAAATCTGGAACGAACCAAACCTGAACCTGGAATGGAGCGGCGCGGCCAATGCCACCGAATACGCTCAGTTCCTGGAGCAGACCGCCGGCGCCATTCGCGCCATTGGCGACAGCCGCATCCGCATCGTCAACGGACCGCTTTCGCCTGGCGGCAACATCAGCCCGGTGACCTTCATCAATCAGATGTTTACCGCGGCGCCCAACGCCCGCTGGGCCTTCGACGTTTGGGGCACTCACCCTTACCCGTCCAACCACCCGCCGGAGTACAACCTGCATCGCGGCACGGCTGCGCAGCCGCAGGCCGCCATTGACACCTACCTGCGCGAACTGAACGCCCTGGCTTCCTGGGGCCGCCGCGACGTGGATGTCATCCTGTCGGAAACGGGCTATCAGCTCGGCGATGGTATATTCACCTGGGAAGGCTACCCCATCATCACAGAGACCAACCGCGCCGACTACATCACACGGGCATTTCGCGATTACTGGCAGGGGTGGGCCGAAGTACAGGCCGTGACCCCATTCCAGTTGAACGATCCCAGCGGCGGCTGGGCCGTGTGGGATTGGATCGCAGCCAACGGCGCGCCGCACACACAATACACCAGCGTCCGTGGCCTTGACAAGACCAGCCCCTATGCCAGCGCCAGCCTGGTCATCAGCTTTGGCGCCAACGCGGCCAGCAGCGCAGGCGTCTACTACAACGACGTCAGCGCCACCAGTTCCAACACCACCATCACCCCCCACACCCAGGTCGCGCCGGTCATTGTGCGTCAGCCCACGCCAACCCGTACACCTACGGCCGTCGCCACGCCCACTGTGACTCCCACGCCTTCCCACACCCCCCCAAGCGCCGCCCCGCCCGCCGTCGCCCCCCCGGGCCCCCGCGCGGCGCGGGCCCCGGGGGGCGCGCGGGGGGCCGGCGGGGGGGGGCGGGGGGG
>JAYRVL010000828.1:0-3957 GCA_041918575.1 Anaerolineae bacterium
CTAACTCCTAACTCCTATCTCCTATCTCCTAACTCCTATTTCCTAACTCCTAACTCCTATCTCCTATCTCCTAACTCCTAACTCCTATCTCCTATCTCCTAACTCCTATCTCCTATCTCCTATCTCCTATTTCCTAACTCATACGCCGCAATATGCGCTTCCTGCCGCAGGAGATAGCTCAGATCGTCCAAACCCTCCAGCAGGCACAATTTCCGATACGGATCAATGGTAAAGCTGTAGACCTGTTCATCCACCGTGATGGTTTGGCTTGGCAAATCTATCCGAATCAAGGTGGATGGCGCTTCCTCCACACGATCGAACAGCTCGCCCAGGTCGGCGGGCTGCAAAAGCGCCGGCAGCAGGCCATTCTTCAGGCTGTTATTATAGAAGATATCGGCAAAATACGACGAAATCACGGCCACAAAACCGGCGTCCATAATGGCCCAGGGCGCGTGCTCGCGTGAACTGCCGCAGCCAAAGTTGCGACCGGCCAACAGCAGTGTCGCGCCCGCATACCGCGGCTGATTGAGTGGAAAATCGGGCCGCGGCTGCCCATCGGCATCCGCGCGCCAATCGGCAAACAGCCCCTGGCCCAACCCTGCGCGTGTCACCGTGGTCAGGTAGCGCGCCGGAATGATCTGATCCGTGTCCACGTTTTCAGCGCGCAGCGGGCAAGCTGTCGCAGTGACTGAAACGAACTGATTCATGATCCCTCGCTTTCACAGCAGACTGCGCACATCCACCACGCGGCCCTGCAGTGCTGCGGCCGCCGCCATGATGGGGCTCATCAGAAAAGTGCGCGCGCCCTTGCCCTGCCGGCCCTCGAAGTTGCGATTGCTCGTGCTGGCGCAGTATTTGCCGGCCGGCGTCTTATCCTCATTCATCGCCAGGCACATGCTGCACCCCGCGTCGCGCCACTCGAAACCGGCCTCGCCGAAGATGCGATCCAGCCCCTGCGCCTCGGCCGCCTGCTTGACCCATTTCGAGCCAGGCACTACCAATGCCCGCACCCCATCTGCCACGCGGCGTCCCTTGACCAGGGTCGCGGCCGCCTGCAGGTCCTCCAGACGAGAGTTGGTGCAGCTCCCGATGAAAACGACGTCCACCGGCTGACCGGCCAGCGACTGCCGCGGCTTCAGCCCCATGTAGGCCAGGGCTTTGCGCAGAGTGGCGCGGTCATCCTCACCTTCCAGATCGTCAGGATCAGGAATGCGCTCGCTGATCCCTATTCCCATGCCCGGATTGGTGCCATACGTCACCATCGGCTCCAACTGCGCGCCGTCCAGCGTCACCTCCCGGTCGAACACCGCGTCGGCGTCGCTGACCAGGTTTTGCCAACGCGCCACGGCGCGCTCGAAATCAGCCCCTTGCGGCGCCAGGCGGCGGCCGGCCAGATAGGCAAAGGTTGTCGCGTCCGGCGCAATCATGCCGGCCCGCGCGCCGCCCTCGATGCTCATATTGCAAATCGTCATGCGCTGTTCCATCGAAAGGCTGCGAATGAGCGAACCACGGTACTCGAAAACATAGCCCGCGCCGCCGCCCACACCGATCCGGCGGATGATTGCCAGGATGATGTCCTTGGCGGTCACACCGGGCGTCAGCGCGCCCTCCACGTTGATGGCAAAGGTCTTGGGTTTGGACTGCAGCAGACACTGCGTGGCCAGGACATGCGTCACCTCGCTGGTGCCGATGCCAAAGGCCAACGCGCCAAACGCGCCGTGCGTGGAGGTGTGGCTGTCGCCGCACACGATGGTCATCCCCGGCTGGGTAATGCCCAATTCTGGCCCAATGACATGCACAATCCCCTGCGTATCACCCTCGATGTCGAACAGCGTCACGCCGAACTCCGCGCAGTTCTTCCGCAATGTTCGCACCTGGTGAGCCGCATCGGCCGGCCACAGGGCCATCTCCAAGGGCCGCGTAGGAATCGCATGATCCATGGTGGCAAAGGTTCTCTCCGGCCTGCGCACCCGCAGACCTCGCTCGCGCAGCGTGGCAAATGCCTGCGGCGATGTCACCTCATGCACCAGGTGGGCGTCCACATATAGCACGGTCGGCGCTCCTGGATCCTGCGCCACCACTGGCGCGCCAGCGCCGATTACATGGCGATTCCAAACCTTCTCGAACAACGTTTGTCCCATGAACCAAACTCCAATGAAGTATACTGGCGCAGCAGCGCCGATTGCGTGACGCGTGACGCGTGACGCGTGCCTCACGTCATCACGCCTCTTTCTTCTCGCCCTCTTCTGCCTCTTCTGTCACGCCTTCGTTCGCGGCTTCGATGGCTGCCACCTGATCCTGCGGCGCCACGCGCCAAAAGAGCGGCAGTTGGCCGCGCCAATCGTGCAGGATTGAAGCTGCACGCGGGCTGTTGGTGTGGGCCAGGTGTCGTTCCAGGAGGTCGCGCAGTTCATGCTCGTGTTCGGGCCGCTCCACGCGGCGCAGCGTGACCAACTGCGTATTGGCGCGCCCCGGCAAACGGTTGTAGCGATCGTACACGTAAGCCACGCCGCCCGTCATGCCGGCGCCAAAGTTACGGCCCGTCTTGCCCAGCACCACCACCACGCCGCCCGTCATGTACTCGCAGCCGTGGTCGCCCACCCCTTCAACCACCGCGCGGGCGCCCGAGTTGCGCACGGCGAAGCGCTCGCCCGCGCGGCCGGCCGCATATAACTCGCCGGCCGTGGCGCCGTACAGCGCCGTGTTGCCCAAAATCACGTTGTGATGCCAGACGTACTTAGCAAGCGCAGGCGGACGGATCACGATCTCCGCGCCGCCCAAGCCCTTGCCCACGTAATCGTTGGCCTGGCCGGTCAGGTGCAGGCACAACCCGGCCATGCCAAAGGCGCCGAAGCTCTGCCCGGCCGTGCCCTTTAGGGTGATGATTAGGGTTCCGGCCGGCAAGCCCTGATTGCCATAACGTAGCGCCAGCTCGCCAGACAATCGCGCGCCCACCGCACGATCGGTGTTGCGAATCTCGTACGATAGGCGACCTTCGGCGACCGTCCCGAACTCATCATCCTTGATCTGATCCAGCAGGGCCAGGGCCTCCGCGGCCAGGCGATCGCCCAGCGCGTCACGCGGGCTGGGGGGCTGCGTCTCGGCGTGGGGCGAGAAGCGGCGGGCATAGCCCGTATCAGGCGCCCAGAGCAGTGGCAGCAGATTGAGATGATGGGCAGCCGCCCCGACCAGTCTCTGTTCCAGCAGCTCCGAATGGCCGACGATCTCATCCAGGCTGGCCGCGCCGAGGCTGGCGAGAATCTCGCGCACCTCCTGGGCCACCTGCACCAGGTAATCCACCACCATCTCTGGCGTGCCGGGGAAGCGAGCGCGCAGGTCCCCGCGCTGCGTTGTGATGCCAACCGGACAGGTGTTGAGATGGCACGCGCGCGCCATCTTGCAGCCGATGGCTACGAGCGCGGCCGTGCCAAAGCTGAACTCATCCGCGCCCAACAATGCGGCCAGCACAACATCCAGGCCGGTCTTGAAACCGCCGTCCACGCGCAGCTTCACCCGGTTGCGCAAACCGTTGATCAGCAGGGTCTGCTGCGCTTCGGCCAGGCCCAATTCCCAGAAAGCGCCGGCGTTCTTGATCGAAGACAGGGGAGAGGCGCCGGTGCCGCCATTGTTGCCGCTGATGTGTACGATGTCAGCATGGCCCTTGACCACGCCGGCCGCGATGGTGCCCACACCCGCCTCTGCCACCAACTTGACCGAGATCGCGGCCGCCGGGTTGATCTGCTTCAGGTCGAAAATCAACTGCGCCAGGTCTTCGATGCTGTAGATGTCGTGATGCGGCGGTGGTGAAATCAGCGCCACGCCCGGGGTGGTGTGGCGCACGCGTGCAATGTCGGCGCTCACCTTGTGGCCGGGCAGTTGACCGCCCTCACCTGGCTTGGAGCCTTGCGCCATCTTGATCTGCAGTTCCTCAGCGGCCATGAGGTAGGCCGGCGTGAC
>JAYRVL010000829.1:0-5716 GCA_041918575.1 Anaerolineae bacterium
CACGCGCAGGCGGCGGGCGTCCGGCCGGATCAGGGTTTCGCCTTGCGCCGAGGCTTCTGGCGTATAGCCTGCGATGTGATAAAGCGTGACTGCGCCGTAACCGGCCAGCGCGGCGCCGAGCGTTTTCAGGCGATCGGCCG
This sequence comes from Anaerolineae bacterium, assembly GCA_041918575.1. Lineage (GTDB taxonomy): Bacteria > Chloroflexota > Anaerolineae > SSC4 > Amarolineaceae > Amarolinea. Next base: position 141 of record JAYRVL010000829.1, read on the forward strand.
CGGCGCCGCCCGCGCTGACATCGGCCGGCAGCGGCGGCAGCCAGGCGCCCAGGTCGTTGAACCAGGGACAGCCGTTGCCCACCTCCTTGCCCACAAGATAGCCCAGCGCGCCAAAATCGGCGATGGAGCGCACCGGGCAGGCGACTTCGATGATCCAGTTGGCGCGGCGCCCCGCATCCAGGTGATAGCCATAACGGGCCGTGCGACCGACAATGGCGGCCGCCAGCGCGCTGGGGCCACCCTCGCGGTTGGTGCGCAGCGCCAGCAGCGAGCTGCCAAAGGCCACCGCGCTCGATTCGGCCCAGGCCACGTGATCGCCTCGCTGCAGGCCCGATTCGGGCAGCAGGTAGGGCGCGCAGGTCAGGGTTTGCTGAACGCCGAGCTTGCTGAACGCGCTGATCGCCTTCAACTGCGGTTTGGCGAAGGCTTCAGCGACGCCCATCTCCTGCCAGCGCGCCTCTTCCATGCCCATGGGGTTGAGCATGGTAGGCACGCGCACAACCGCGCCCTGGCTGGCCCAGGCGCTGAGAAAGGCAACGCCAGCATCGCCAATGTTCTTGTAGCTGACGCCGGCAATCTGAGCGTGCGTAATTGGCGCCAGGTCAGGCGCGCCGTAGATGCGGCCCAGGGTCGCCACGATTTCCATCGCGCGCTGCACCCCCGGGCCGAATGCGCCGCTCAGCATCGCCTGCTCTTCTTCATTCAAATAGAGATCAGTCATGGTGGGCGCCTTCTCCAGGGACGGGCCGCGCTAACGGCTGCGGTTCAGGAGATGGTCGAGCAGCAAGAAGATGACGACCGCGAAGATCAGGATCATGGCTGCAAAACCAACCGGGCTGAGGGGGACGAAGAAGACGATGCGCACCTTTTGCCAGATGACGAACAGGGCAATGGCCAGCGCAATGGCGAAAAGCAGCGAACGCGAACGTAAGTTCATGAAATTCCTCCGAATGAATTATAATCGCCCTTATCTTAGCACCGGCAATCGGAAAGCAACAAACTGATGCAGGTCATAGTTTGTCATGTTGCGGCTTACTAGACTGTATGCTATCCTCTGGGTGGAGGTACGATGATGTACGACTTGATCATTATTGGCGGTGGGCCAGCAGGCCTGGCGGCGGCCGTGTATGCCCTGCGGCAGCATCTCAAACTGTTGCTCATTGGCGATCAGATCGGCGGCCGTGTTGGTTGGCGCCTGGATGTGCCCTGGCTGGAGGCCCGTCACACCATTAGCGGTGAGGAAGTCGTACGGACACTCAAGGCCGAGCTACAACTGCGCCACTTGCCGCGTGTGCTGGATCGAGCTACCCAGGTCGAGGCGATCGGGGATCATTATCGGGTGCGCACAGCCACCGGCGAATTTATGACAAAGGCGTTGGTGATCTGCACCGGGGCTTTTCCCCAACGCTTGGGCGTCCCCGGCGAAGAAACCTTCTACTTGCGCGGCCTCTCCTACTCCGCGGTGACCTATGCTTCCGCCATGTTGGATAAGACCGTGGCCGTGATTGGCGACGGGCCGTTGGCGCTGCGCAGCGCCGCGGAACTGGCGCGTGCCGCCGCGCGTGTTTACCTGATCGCGGCAAACCCAGACTGCCGTACCACGGTTTGGGGACAATGGTTGGCCGGGCTGCCCCATCTCACCTGGCTGCTCGGCTACCAGGTGGAGGCGATCTACGGCGGTGATTACGTCGAAGCCGTGGCCGTGCGCGGCCCCGCGGGCCTGCAAACCCTCAAGGTCAATTGTATGTTCGTTGAATTGGGGCTTCAGGCCAATACAGACCTGGTGGCTGACCTGGTTGACTGCGATGAGCGCGGCCGCATCAAGGTGGATCAACGCAATCGCACGAGTCAGCCTGGTATTTTTGCCGCAGGCGATGTCACCAATGTCCATGCTGAGCAGGTCCTGATTGCCATTGGCGAGGGCGCCAAAGCCGGCCTGAGCGCTTCGACCTACCTGACAGAACAGTGAAACTCCGGTGCAGGGAGCCAGAAATCCTCACACGAAGACGCCAGGACACAAAGAAGTCCTTCCTGAACCTTTGTGTCCTTTGTGTCTTGGCGTGAGTCAATTGGCTGTCTTAGGCGTCGGGACGTTGACGTTTGCTGAGGTAGGTGATGTCGGTGTGGCGGTGGTACCCGGCCGCTGCGAAGGCAGCAAAAGAGGCGTCGTTCCAGTTTTCGATCAACGCGCTCCAGACTTCGAGACCCAAACTGGCGAACCAGCGCTCACAGGCGGTGATCAAGCGTCGGGCCAGGCCGCGGCGACGAAAGGCCGGCGCCACCGCCAGGCGGTTGATGTAGCCCCGGCGGCCATCATGGGTGGCCAATGCCACCGCGACCAGCTCCGCGCCCTGCCAAAGCCCGATCGCGGCCTGCGTCTGCCCGGTCATCTGACGAACGAACGCGGCGCGGCTGTCGCGGCCCGTGGGGCGAATGTGCAGGCCGGCCAGTTCCCACAGGGCCAGGAGACGATCATAGTCGGCGGCGCTCAGCGGCCGTTCAACCAGGGTATCGAGGTCGGTTGTCATACTCCAGCCTCTACGTGTTGACAATGCGCAGGTGCAGCTCGGCCAATTGCGCATCGCTGATGACCGATGGCGCGCCAAACAGCAGATCGCTGGCCGCGGCCGTCTTGGGGAAGGCGATCACCTCGCGGATGTTGCCGGCGCCGGCAAAGAGCGCCGCCAACCGCGCCATGCCCAGGGCAATGCCGCCATGCGGCGGTGCGCCAAACTCGAAGGCATCGAGCAGTTGGCTGAACTGTTCCTGCTGCGTTTGTTCGTTGATGCCCAGGCGGGTGAACAGGCGATTTTGCAGGTCGCGGCGGTGGATACGGATGCTGCCGCCGCCCACTTCCCAGCCGTTCAAGATGACATCATAGGCCTGGGCGCGCACGCTGCCCGGGTCAGACTCCAGGCGCTCCCAATCTTCCTCCAGCGCGGCCGTGAACGGGTGATGCACCGCCGTCCAGCGGCCCTCTTCTGCGCTGAACTCCAAGAGCGGGAAATCGGTGACCCAGCAGAAGGCAAAGACGTTGTCAGACATCAGTCCCAGGCGCCGGCCCATTTCCAGGCGCAGATTGCTGAGCGCCTGCGCCACGATGCCGGGAGCGGCCGCCGCCGCCAGCACCAGGTCGCCGGGCCGGGCGCCGGTCACTTGCAGCAGGCCATCGAACTCGGCCTGACTCAGGAATTTGGCAAACGATGAGCGCGCCGTGTTCAGGCCGGGCGCGGCGCCTTCTGGCAGCGCCAGCCAGGCCAGGCCCTGCGCGCCGAAGCGTTTGACCAGCTCGGTCAGCTCGTCCAACTGCTTGCGCGAATAGCCGGCGCAGCCCGGCGCACAGATCGCTTTGACCTCGCCGCCGCCGGCCACCGCGTTCTTGAAGACGCTGAAGCCGCTGTCCACGAACAGGGGGCCCAGGTTGCACAGTTCCAGGCCAAAGCGCAGATCAGGGCGGTCGTTGCCAAAGCGCGCCATCGCCTCGGCATAGGTCAGCCGCGGGAACGGCGTTTGCAGGATACGCTTGCCGGTGATGCTGGCCTCGCCCGGCTGCGCCGCGCTCTCGACCAGGTGAATCAGCATCGCTTCGATCAGGTTCATCACGTCGTCGCGATCTACGAACGACATTTCCAGGTCGAGCTGCGTAAACTCCGGCTGGCGGTCCGCGCGCAGGTCTTCGTCGCGGAAGCAGCGGGCAATCTGGAAGTAGCGCTCGAAGCCGGCCACCATCAGCAGTTGTTTGAGCTGCTGCGGCGACTGCGGCAGCGCGTAGAACTCACCGGGATGCACGCGGCTGGGCACCACGTAGTCTCGTGCGCCCTCTGGCGTGGACTTGAGCAGGATGGGGGTTTCGATTTCCATGAACTGCTGCTCGTGCAGGAAGTTGCGAATGGTGCGCACGATGCGATCGTACAGGATGATGTTGCGCTGCAAGGTGGCGCGGCGCAGGTCGAGATAGCGATACTTCAGGCGCACCACCTCATCTACGGCGCTTTCCTCGTTGATGTAGAAGGGAGGGGTCTTGGCCGGGTTGAGCACCACCACCTCGTCGGCGATCACTTCGATGTCGCCCGTTGCCATGTTGGGGTTGCGCAGTTCCGCCGGCCGGGCGGCCACCGCGCCCTTGATCTGCAAAACGAACTCGGAGCGCGTTTGGCTGGCGGCGACGTGCGCGGCCGGGGCGCGGTCGGCGTTGATCGTCACCTGCACCAGGCCGCTGCGGTCGCGCAGGTCCATGAAGATCAGGCCGCCGTGATCACGGCGGCGGTGTAACCACCCGGCCAGGGTGACGGTCTGGCCGATGTGAGCCAGGCGAAGATCGCCACAACGATGCGATTTGAGCATGTTTTCAATCCTTTGATTACGACGGCTGTGAGTCACGGCCGCACCAGCAGCAGCCGTGCTGTGTTGGCTGACATTATACGCAAGTGGGGCGATGTCTCAAGTTGGCGCAGCGCGCTCATCAGCTTTTGGCGAAACGGCCAACCTGCGGTATCTTTTGGGTGAGGAGAAGATGATGCGACACGATGGCACGCGAACATTGAATTTTGCGCACCGGGGCGCGCGGCAGGCGGCGCCTGAAAATACGTTGGCCGCGTTTGGCCGAGCCGTTGAGCTGGGCGCGGACGGCATCGAGCTGGATACGCTGCTCAGCCAGGATGGGGCGCTGGTGGTATGTCACAACTTCGATGTGGATGAGACCAGTAACGGCAGCGGCCGCATCCGCGATCTGCCCCTGGCCGCGCTGCGCGAGCTGGATTTTGGCGGCTGGTTCGATCCCGCCTTTGTCGGCGCACAGATTCCGACGCTGGACGAGGTGTTTGACCTGGTGGGGAGCCGTGTGCTGGTCAATGTGGAGATGAAGACGACCAGTCTGCGCTCTGATGGTCTGGAGGCGGCGGTGGCGAACCTGATGCGCCGGCGCAATCTGTACGACCAGGTGATCGTGTCGTCGTTCAATCCTTTTGCGCTGATGCGCCTGCGCCGCCTTGATCCACGCATCGAGATCGGCCTGCTCTATTCGGGCGACTTGCCGATCTATCTGCGCCGGGCCTGGCTGCGACCCTGGGTGCGACCGCAGGCTCTGCACCCTGAGCACGTCTTGGTGGATGCGGGCTACATGGCCTGGGCGCGGGGCCGCGGCTATGGCGTCAACGTGTGGACGGTGAACGAAGAGGCGGACATGCGCCGTCTGTTGGCGCTGGGCGTAACCAGCATCATCACCGATGCGCCTGACCGGCTGCGGCGCGTGCAAGCCGGGCGCTAACCCAGGTTACACGCTCGATTCCCGATACGTGATGGGCACCCCGGGCGTTGTCTGTCCTGGTAATTTACGTCGGTTTGCAGGTTACACGCTCGATTCCCGATACGTGATGGGCACACCGTCATGCGCGTCGCCGGCGCGGCGCACCCCGCGCGTGCCGGCGGCAGGGATGGGCGCCAGCAGCAGACTGATCGCTGGGCCATTCTCCGCAAAACCCAGGCCGTTGAGCAGACCGAGCGTCACGCCGGTCAGGCCGGCGGCCTCACAAGCCACGCGGAAGCAGCCCCAGCGCTCGGCCACGGCCAACGCTTCG
>JAYRVL010000830.1:0-5687 GCA_041918575.1 Anaerolineae bacterium
CCCCGCGCTGCTCCTGGATGATGATGCTGTGCAGAAAGGCCGTGCCGGTCAGCCAGGGCAGGAAGGAGGCGTTCTCCACCGGGTCCCAGGCCCAATAGCCGCCCCAGCCCAGCTCCATGTACGCCCACTGGCTGCCCATGATGATGCCGACGGAGAGAAACATCCACGGGATCAAGGTCCAGCGGCGCACGGTGCGCACCCATTCGTTGTCCAGCCGCTTGCTGAGGAGCGCGCCGGCGGCAAAGGCAAAGGGCACGGCCATGCCCACGTAGCCCAGGTAGAGGCCAATGGGGTGGATGACCATCCAGTAGTTTTGGAGCAGGGGGTTGAGACCGACGCCATCGGCGGGGGTGAAGCCCAGTTTCTGGAACGGGTTGGCCGCAAAAAGCACGATGACCAGGAAGAAAGCGGAGGTGGCGAGCAGGGTGGCGATGACGTAGGGAATCAAGTGGCGGTGTTGATTTCGAAAGCCAATCATGGCAAACGTCGAATAGGCGGACAAGATGAGGGTCCAGAAGAGCAGGGAACCGGCCTGTCCGCCCCACAGCGCCGAGAACTTGTAGAAAGGCGACAAATTGCGCTCGATGTGACTGGCGACGTATTCGAACTGGAATTGATCGGTCAGCAAGGCGATCCAAAGCAGGACAGCAGCGAACAACACCAACCCTGCGACGGCCAGCACAGCGTTGCGTGCGCTGGCGACAAGGTTCGGATCATCACGGCGTGCGCCGAGTAGGGCCAGAACAATGCCGACGACGGCTACGACAAGCGCCAGGGCAAGAACGGGGAAGCCCAAATCAAGTAACATGCGAATCTCTCCTTGAGACGAGTTGAGACGAGTTGAGACGAGTTGAGACGAGTTGAGACGACACAAAGCTCACGCCCGTCAGACGCCAGGGTCATTTGCAACTGCCGCCGGAGGTCAGCTGGCGCAAGCAGGCGTCCAATTCGGATGCAGACAGCGGACCGATCTTGAACCAGTCTACCGTACCATCGGGCTTGATGAAAAAGGTTTCGGGCACGCCCTGAATGCGGTAGCGTCGGGCGATCTGGCTGGCCAGGTCCGGGCCGTTGGGGTAGGTAATCCGGAATTCTCGCAGATAGCGCAGGGCGGCCGGCTCCTGGTCCAGGTAATCCACGCCAACGAAGACGACGTTACGATCGGCATAATCTACCGATGCCTGCTGCAGGGCAGCCGCTTCTTCTTTGCACGGGTCGCACCAACTGGCCCAGAAATTGAGAACCACGACTTTGCCCTTGAGAGCGGACAGGCTCAGCGAATCAGCAAAGCCGCCGCGGTAGTCGGCAAAGAGCGACAGACTGAAGTCGGGCGCCGGCCCGACCGAGGGACGCGGGGCTTCGCGCTTGGCGACCAGCGCGTAGGCAAAGAAGGCCACGAACAGGACGGCGATCGCGACCACGGCCCAACGCACAGCGCCGCTGTTTTGGGTGGGCGGCGGAGAGGCAGGTGATGACGGGGATGAGGGAGATGGAGCGCGGGGTGAAGAGGATGATGGCGATAAATTAGTCAATCTTTCGTAACTCCTCTTGAAGGCGCCGCAGATGTTCTGCGGGCAGATCGGCGGTCGGCGCGCCGGCGCGCGCGACAAGCGGACGTCGCGTCCAGCGGCGCAAAGCGTAGAAGACCCAGGCGCCGGCCAGGACGAGCGCCGCGAAAGGAACAACCCAAGCCAGCCAACTAAAGCCCTGCCGCGGCGGTTCGCCCAGCACCTGCGGGCCATACTGTTGAATGAAGTAGGCTTTGATCTCTTCTGTGCTGGCGCCGGCCGCCAGCTTTTCGGCGATCACTTCACGCATTTGCTCGCACGCCTTCAACTCGCAGGTATCCAGGCGTACGCTGTTACAGAGCGGGCACCACAGCTCGCGGGCCACCGCGTTGATCTGCTCCGGGGTCACAGTTTGCTGCGCTCGGCCTGCAGAGGGCCACATCAGGATGGCAAGCAGCCCCAGGCCCAGCCAAACGCCGGGCAGCCAGCGGCGACGGAGAGGATGGAGGCGATGGAGAGGATAAAAGCGAGAAAAGCGGCATGAAAGGTCATTCATGATTCACCCTTGAATCCGAGAAATTCGTACACGATGATTGACTCGGTGCGTCCCCGCACCCGCGTTTCACCGAGACTGCGCACATCCACCCTGGAGTGAACCTGGCGATAAGAGTCTTCGCTCAAGAGAACCTGCCCTCCGTGCGCCATCGCCTGCAGCCGCTGAGCGACGTTGACGCAGTCGCCGATGGCGGTGAAGTTCATCAACTGCGCCGTACCGATGTTGCCCACCAACGCCTTGCCGGTGTGCAGCCCAATGCCGAGGCTAAGTCCCTGGCTGCCTGCGGTCTCCTGCAGCGCACGTTGTCCTCTCTGAATATCGGCCGCTGCGTGCAGCGCGCGCCAGACATGATCCGGCTGTCGCGCCGGCGCATTGAACATGGCCATAGCCGAGTCGCCCATGAATTTGTCTACTGTGCCGCCCGCCTTGAGCATGGCATTGGCCGCAATCGCCAGGAACGTATTCAGAATCTGTACCAGTTCACGCGGATCAAGCACCTCAGCCAGGGGAGTGAAGCCGCGAATGTCCACGAACAACACAGTAATCTCCTGAATCTCGCCGCCCAACTGCGGCATTTCGGCCTGAGACAGCAGCCGCTCGGCCACAGGCGCCGATGTGTAACGCTCGAACAACGCCTTGATGCGGGCGTTGGCTTCGTCCAGGCGTCGTTGCAATTGGGCGTTCTCCTGGCGCAGCCGCACCTTCTCGATCACCTGGCTGATTCGGGTGCGCAACTCTTTGAGGGGAAAGGGCTTGCTCACGTAATCATCGGCGCCAGCCTGCATCGCCTCCAGCGTCAATTTTTCCGACGTCAGCGCGCTGACCATGATGATGCCGGTAATCGAATTGTGGGTGCGAACCTCACGCAGGACGCCCATGCCGTCCAGGCGCGGCATGATGATATCGAGTAAGATCAGGTCAGGCGCCCGTTGGCGATAAATGCTCAGCGCCTCTACGCCGTCCGCGGCTTCCTGCACCGTGTACCCTTCAGCCTGTACCACCTTACGCAGCAGCCGCAATGTCTCTGGTTCGTCATCCACCAGCAGTATGTGGCGTAAGCGGTCTTCCATACTTTTCGTCCTACCCCGTCCCTTTTTCTTACACGCACTTACACGCAGTACGCTTACCCAAGGCGCGAAGGCGCCAGGTACCCCTTTTCGTGAGAACTCCTTGAACACGAAACATTATACCACAAACAAAAAGTCAATGGCAACTGCTCCCTGTTTCGCCAGCCATTCCAAACGTGACCGGAATCGAGGCTTCAGCCGGTGCAGTTTGCGGCTTTGCTGGCTAAGAAACCGGCTGAAGCCTCCAATCCAGGTCCGATCAACGCCTACATCTGACCTTTTCGCCGAACCGGCATCCGTGGCCTGTGCTGCGCCGGCGAAGGCCATGAGTGCGAAAATTGCCCCCAGGCCCATCAAGCGATTGCATTGGCGCGCGTAATATGGTATACTGTTGATTGACCGATGATTGACCGATGACCGTTGACCGTTGATTGAAGGAGGAATCCATGCACCGTCGTTTCTGTTTGCCGTTGATTCTCGTGATCCTGGTTATGAGCACCTGCGGCGCGGCTGCTGCCAGCAGCCCACACCAGGAGAGGGGGGCCCGTCCGGCCCAAACCGGCGGCGCCATCTACGTCGTGCGCGCCGGCGATACCCTGGGACGCATCGCCGCACGTTATGGAACCACCGTACAGGCGCTGATGAACGCCAATGGGATCCGTAACGCCAATTTCATTTACGTGGGCCAGCGCCTGACGATCCCCGGGGCCAGCAGCGGCAGCGGCGTCACCAGCCCGCCGGCCGCGGCGCCCGCTTCACCCGCGCCTGGCGCCTACATTGTGCGTCGCGGCGACACCCTGGCCGCCATTGCAGCCCGTTTTCATACCACCGTTGCCAGCCTCATGCGAGCCAATAACATCGCCAATCCTAACATCATCTATGTGGGGCAGCGTCTGAACATTGCGGGCGGCAGCGCGGGCGGCAGCGGCGCGGGCGGCGGCTCCACGCCCAACCCTGCCTCGAGCGGCCGCTGGATTGATGTTGATCTCAGCGCCCAACGCCTGGTGGCCTATGAAGGCAACCGCGCCGTGTTCAGCGCCGCGGTTAGCACCGGCCTCCCGCGCACGCCAACTGTGCAGGGACGCTTCCGAATTTATGTCAAATTGCGCTCCACCACAATGGCCGGCCCAGGCTATCGCCTACCCGGCGTGCCGTACACCATGTACTTCTACAAGGGCTACGGGCTACATGGCACCTATTGGCACAATAACTTTGGGCATCCGATGAGCCACGGCTGCGTCAATTTGCGCACCTCCGATGCGCAGTGGCTGTTCAACTGGGCCTCGGTGGGCACAGTCGTCAACATTCATGGGTAAGCCAGTCAACAGCCCAGCCTGTCCCGGTTGGCGGCCGGCGCAGGCCGGGCTGTTTTTATGCGCTGGCCCAATCGGCCTGAGACAGACTGACCCGGCCAGGCTCGGGTTCTCAGATTATTTTTCATCACGCGTGAGACACCCATTGCCTTGAGCACCAAACCCTTTCGCGGCTGGTACGCGGACATCATGCTGCTGGCCGTCACAGCCATCTGGGGCGGCACCTTCGTGACGGTACAGGAGGCGGTGGCGGTGTATCCGGTCATGACGTTTCTCGCCATCCGCTTTACCCTGGCAACGATGGTCTTTCTTCCCCTGCTCCTGCGTTCAGGTTCTGGCGCGAGACAATCACAGTCGAGCCGCCGCGTCCTCTGGCCCAGTCTGCTCATTGGCGCCACCCTGTTTGCCGGTTATGCCTTTCAGACCTACGGCCTGCGCTTCACCACGCCGGCCAAGGCCGGGTTCATCACCGGTATCTCGGTGGTGCTGGTTCCTCTCGGCTCGGCCATCTTCCTGCGGCGCTCGCCCCATGCTGGCGCGCGGCTTGGCGTGATCCTGGCGACTGTGGGCCTGGCCATGTTGACGCTGAATGGGGATCTGAGCGTGGCGCCGGGTGACCTGCTCATGCTGGGCTGCGCGATCTCCTTTGCCGCCCAAATTCTGCTTGTCGGGCGCTTTGCGCCCCGCCTCGACACCGTGGCGCTGACGGTGGGTCAAATTGCCGGCGTCGCCATCCTGAGTTGGCTGGCGGCGCTGGTTGTAGATGGCCCCCCCGCCTGGCCGAGCCGTCAGGTTTGGTTTGCAGCCGCTTTCACCGGCGTCATGGCGACGTCGTTTGCCTTTTGGGCGCAGACAATGGCTCAACGCCTGACCAGCCCCACCCACACGGCGCTCATTTTTGCCACCGAGCCGGTGTTTGCCGCGATCTTCAGCTTTCTCTTCATCGGCGAGCAGTTGCTCCCGCGCGCCATCCTGGGCTGTGGACTGATTCTTGCCGGCATGTTGGTTTCTGAGTCAGGGTCATGGGCGCGCCGCCGCGGCCGTCAGGTGACGTCAGTGGTCCCGGTCGCGCCAGACTGACGCCTAATCCTCATCGTCGCCGCCCTTGGGCAGACCGTACAACCACCAAAAGCGATCGGCCGGATAAAGCCCGCGCAATCCAGGATCGAGTAGAAACGCCCCATCGCGCCAGACGTTGCGCAGTTGGCTGTCGAGGCGTCGCAGGTGGCCCTGCTCGGCCAGG
>JAYRVL010000831.1:0-2122 GCA_041918575.1 Anaerolineae bacterium
CACTTACGCGACCGAGGCCAGCCTCGACTATGCGCAAAACAGCCTGACATTGTACCGCCTCTTGAGCGATGGCAGCAGCACATCGCAGACTGTGCTCCTGGGCGAGGCGAACGTGCTCCAGGCCATCGGCGACGTGCAGCAATTTCGTGACGACCGTGAGGGAGCGTTGGCGTCGTACGGGCAGGCGCAGGAGTTGTACCGGCAGGTGGGCGCCCGGCTGGGCGAGGCCAACGTGCTCGCTGCGTTGGGGCAATTGGATTTGACTCGCGGTCAATCCATCCAAGCCAAAATTTTACTACACGAAGCTATCCAGATTTACGAAGCGATTGGCTCTCGCTATTCGATTGCGGCCCAAACTGGCAACTATGGTTGGACCCTGCGCAGAATCGGTCAGGCTGAACAGGCGCGGCCGTATTTTGTTGAGGCCGCCAGGCTCTTCGAAGAAATGGGCCTGGCAGACTATGCGCAGCGTCATCGGCAAGCCGCAGAGAGCGAGGATCAAATGACGCGTGTTCTGCAGCAGTGGCAGCCAATCCTGGAGACTTTGGCAGAGGCCGTGCAGGGCAACGACGGCGCCCGGCGCGAGTTCCTGTCTCGCATCGAGCCGCTGCAAAAAACAGCCGACTGGCGCCATTTGTGCGAAGCGCTGCAACACATTCTCGCGGGCGAGCGCGATCCGGTCGTGTTGGCCGGCGGTCTGGATGACGTGGATCGCGCGATCCTTGCGGCCGCGTTGAGTCGTGTGGCCGCCAAGCCGGGCTGATGTGAACATGTCAATCCTGTTCATCCTGTAAATCCTGTCAATCCTGTCAATCCTGTAAATCCTGTCCATATCCTTGACCGCCTGAACAGCCACGGAGTTTCCTCAATGACACCGACACGCGCGTCGCCCAAACCACCCCATCACCTCACCCTGCACCTGGCCGCGGACGGGCAGTTCAGTCTGACCAGCCACAGCCGTCTGGGCGGCGACGCCCCGCGCCAGCCGCATCTGCTGCCGACGCCTTTTGCGCCGGCCGCGCTCGCCGCCATCATCGCCTGTCTCGATGCCGCCACCGCGCGGGTTGCCGCCCACGATGCCGCACTGCTGACTGCGCTGCGCCGCGCCAACCTGCTCGATCGTGACGGCCGGCCGCGTGCGGACCTGGCAGCCGAGGTGGGCCGCCGTCTCTGGCAGACCCTGCTCAGCGACAGCGAGGTGGCCGCCCTGCTAGCCACCGACCTGGCCAATGCCCAACAAGCCAGCGAGCCGCTGCCGCTCATCCTGACCACCGGTCCGGCCGATGTGCCCCTGGCCGCGCTGCCCTGGGAGCTGCTGCACGACGACGACGCCTTCTTGCTGCCGCCCGCCCAGGTCGCCTTGACCAGGCAGGTTGCGTTCGGCCGCCCCACACCGGTGCTGCGCGTCAAGCCGCCCCTGCGCATTCTCCTCATCGAGGCGCGCCCCGTGGGCGTCCCCCCGCTGCCGTCCGGTCAGGAGGCCGCTTCGCTGCAAAACGCCCTGGCCCCGCTGCTGCAGGCCGGCCAGGTGGTGATCGAGCGCCTGACGCCGCCCACGTTCGAACACCTGGCCGGCCGCCTGGCCGATACAGACGATGTGCAGATCGTTCACTTCGACGGGCACGGCGGCTTTGGCGCGTTGCCTGCCTTCGCGGCCGCGGGCGCAAGCGGCGACGGCAGTTTTCTCGTCTTCGAAAACGACTACTGTGAGCCAGACCCGGTGGATGCGGCGCGCCTGGCCGCGGCGCTCAACGGCCGCCAGGTGCGTCTGCTCTACGCCAGCGCCTGCCAGACCGCCCAGGCCGGCGCGGACAGTCTCTTCACCGGCCTGGGACCGGGACTGCTCCTGGCCGGCATCCCGGCCGTCGTCGCCATGCAGTTCAGCGTCAGCGTGGCGGCCGCACTGGCCTTCATGCAGCGCTTCTACCGCTCATTGGCCCAGGGCAAACCGCTGGCGACCTGCCTGGCCGATGGCCGCCGTCTGCTCTTCGCCCCACAACACGGCCTGGCCTGGGCCACGCCAGTGCTCTATCTGCGCGACAAGGACGGCGACGGCCAGTTGTTCCGGTTGAACTGAAAGGCAACGGATGCTCATCGTACTGATCGTTCTGGCTGCCTGGGG
>JAYRVL010000832.1:0-9902 GCA_041918575.1 Anaerolineae bacterium
AAACAGGCTATGTGGCAAAAAACCACCTGATTTTCCCTGCCACGAATTTCACCAATTTGCACGAATCGAGTTTCTGCCTTCGTGTCAATTCGTGTAATTCGTGGCAAGAATCCTCTCATCTTTCTCTGCCACGAATTTCACTAATTTACACGAATCGAGCTTCTGCCTTCGTGGCGATTCCCCCACGGCCGGTGCTTCGTGATCATCGTGCTGCTCCCACTATCCCGGCGCTACCGCACCAGGTAAGGCAAGAACTGAGGTTGTGACAGAGTTGTCGCGGCCAGGACGGTCAGACCGCCGCGACCGCTGGCGATCACCCTATCTCCTTGAGCAGATAGCTTGTTGACGCCGCCGGGGAGCGATTGGTAGCCAATCTGGCGCGGAGCAGAGGGGTGTGATACATCGAAGATGAAGATACCCCACATGGAGCCAACCAGGAGGTTGGCTCCAACCAAAGCGACTGAACTGAGCAAAGAATCCTCTGGAAAGGCATATGACCCAAGCTCAACGATCCGTGTCGGGTTGTGAACATCGAGGATGTCCACCCTACTCCACCTTACTGCATAGACGAGTCCGTTGACAATGTCCAGATCGTGATAAGAGCTCTCGTGACAGCACGTTCCCAGGACGGTTGGGTTTGCAGGATTGCTGACATCAATCAGCGTCAGGTCGGTGCCCGCAACGAATAGGGTTGTGCCTGCAATCTTCAAAACAGAGACATTCGGCGGAGCTTCGAATTCGGACATCAAGACGGGATTGGACGGCCGATGAAGATCAATGATTTGAATCCTATGATAGTAATGCCGGTTACTGTATCCCAATACGTAGGCGTATCCAGAGGCTGTCACTGTCTCCTGAATCATATACAATTCTGGGTTGTAGGTCCCCACAACGCCCGGACTGCCCGCCAGGTCTACATCCACCAACTGCAGTGGGCCGGTGCGGTTCGCCACCAACACCAGGTCGCCGCTCATCGCCAAGGCCTCGATCCCACCATAGACCGGAAGCGTGAAGCGAAGGAATGGCCGCGCCGGGTCGCCAAGATCGAAGGCCTGCAGGTTGGCCCGTGCGCCTTCGACGAAGACCGAACTTTCCTGCACGGCGAACGGACTCGAACTCGAAGGCCCAGGTTCCCGATACTGCGCCAATTGACCTGGCAAACGAAGAGACCCTCTATCCAGGATCATAAGCCCCAAGAAATCCACAGCCAGGTAGATGAAATAGCGGGTGACGACGAATCCCCTGGCCCTGCTATAGGGCGGCGCATACGTGAAAAGAGAGACTGGCCGGCTCGGATCGCGAATGTCGAGGACCTGCATTCCAAGGGAGCTGATCAAATAGGCCTGATCTCCGAATACTTGCACCCGCGAACCCCCGGTAGCCTCAAAACGACCACGAAGGTGAGGATTTGCTGGGTCACTAATGTCGAGAATATGCAGACCTAAAGAGGAGGCATAAAAGGCGAGGTTTCCGTGCAAATCAAAATCGGAGACGTTAAGACCGGTGCTGTAGCGACCGCGCAGGGTCGGCTGACCAGGGTGACTGGCATCTATGATCAAGAGTCCATTGTCGCCGTCAGCGAGCCATACCAGGTTATCCCGAAACCGCACGCGATATGCAATGCCCGCGGTGTCGTAGACTCCTCGCAGCGTGGGAGACATTGGGTTGGAAACATCTACGATGAGCAGTCCATCTTCTCCGGCAGCGACATACGCCACAGTCCCGCTAACGTCTACCCCATGTACTCGATGCGAAGACAGAATGCTGAGCAATCGAGGTTTGGCTGGATCCGCCACGTCAACGATGATGAGGCCGCCTTCGATGTCCGCAATGTAGGCCAGTCCACGATCATCGAACGCGATATGCCTTGCGTTTCCGGGAGTATCGAAGGCGCCCAAGCGGCGAGGGTGGCGCACATCACTCACATCAACGGCTTCGAAACCGGCCTCGCCGAGCGACACCAGCGCCAAGTCGTTGCGCACTGCCACATCCCAAACAAGATCGGATATCCCCAGGGTGCTTGCCACTGAAAAGGAACTGACCTGATGCACATCGAAGATCACCAGACCGGTGCTGTCGGTCATGACGTAGGCTTGCTCATCCTTGACCTGGACGGTGAGAGCCGAACCGTGCGTGCTGTAACTCCCCAGGGAGTATGGCCCCAGGGGATTGCTGATATCAACGATGTGCAGACCAGCGCCGTATCCGGCCACGAACAGTCGCGACCCCTCAAGCGCCAGATCGAGGCTGTAGCCAGGCAAATTCAGAAAACTACGACCAACAGGGTGGCCAGGATCGCTCACATCTACGACCAGGATACCCGCGCTATAGCTCACATACGCATAGGTCCCGACAACAATCACATCGGTTGTCTGGCCGCTGAACCCAGTGGACCCCCGAAGCACAGGCGCAGCCGGATTCGTGACATCCACGACGAGCAGTGCCACACCATCTGTAACATAGGCCAGGTGTCCAACAACTGCAACGCCGTTGGTTGCGCTGCGGCTGGCGAGGCGTCCGACCAGCCTGGGCGTTTCGGGGGTGGTAACATCCAGGATATACAACCCAGCTTCCGAGTTTGCGACAAACGCGAGACCTCCAGCCACCGTGATGTTCTCACTGAAACTGGGTAGATCGTAATCCGCGACGCGAAGGGGTGTGAACGGATCGGTAATGTTGATGATCCGGAGTCCGCCGCTGCGGTAGACAACATAAGCCAGGCGCTCCACGACAGTGATCGCCGTGACAACGTCGGGCAAGATGGCGCTGGAGCCAAGCTTTTGCGGGTGGGCGGCGTCGCTGATGTCCAGAATCACCATGCGTGCGCCAACGCCAAGATAGGCGTAGTTGCCGCTGATGAACACGGCGCTCCCCCCGCCACCGGTCTGGCTGAGCAGATCAAGCGCCACTCGAGAGAAAGGGGCTGCAGTTGGCTGCAAATGCGCACGAATCGAGCCTGCTTCCTCATGCGCAAGCGTGAAGTTTGTTCTCGCTGGCAGCATGGATGGCGGCTGGGCCGCCACAATCGGCTGTCCGAGCAGGCAAATGCAAAGACAACATAAGGTCAAACGGCTTACCAGGCTCCTGGAAAGACTGACGGCGGTCTTGGAAGACAGTGGCGTTGCGCGTGAATTGGACAAGCGCGAGCGTGAAGAGGTGAGATGGAACATAACAACGGACTCCTTTCGTGCAGCAATCGAAACGGCTGGGGTCAGGGAGATTTCCTGACTGCTGAAGGAGGTCGCGGGCGGGAGAGAGAACTCTCGCCAGGGACTTCCGGCGGCGGAAGACGACTCGGAAGGCGGGGGGCAAGCTTATGGCTGGTCACAGCATACCACGCGCGCGGCGCTCTGTCAAGAGGCAATTCGGGGAGTCACAAAGGCGCCAGAGAATACTCCTTTGCGCCCTGGCGCCCTTGCGTTGACCTGATGCTCCGTCCGCTGCATTCACTCGCCCGGCCGTTTGCCGATTCGTTCGTTCACAGGGTAAAATAGAAGTATCCCACGACAACGGAGGCAACCATGTCACTCAAAGAAAAACTGACCCTGGAAATGCAGCAGGCCATGAAGGCGCACAATGTGCTTCTGCGCGACACGCTGCGCCTGGTGATTGCCAGCATCAAGTACGCAGAAGTAGAAGTTGGTCACCCGCTCGACGATGCCGAGGTGCTCGATGTCATTCGCCGCGAGGCCAAGCGCCGGCGTGAATCCATTGCAGAGTTCAGCAGGGGCGGCCGCCAGGACCTGGTGGATCAGGAGCAGGCGGAACTGAAGATCCTGGAAACCTATCTCCCGCAGCAGATGGGCCGCGCCGAGATCGAAGCCCTGGTGCGCCAGGCCATCACCGAGCTGGGCGTCAGCGGCAAGGCGCAGTCTGGCCTGCTGATGAAACACCTGATGGCGCAGCTCAAGGGCCGCGCGGATGGCAAGCTGGTCAGCCAGGTCGTGCAGGAATTGTTGAGCTAACGTCAATCGCAGAATGCAATCTATAGACAGGATTGACAGGATTGACAAGATCGAGAAGGGTAATCCTGTTCATCCTGTGAATTCTGTCCACGACCATGCACAAAGATCAGGCAGAGGCTGCATTATGAGCTGCAGCGAGGACTAACATGGACGTTCTCGAATCTCAAATCAACAACAACGACCCCTCGTTTCAACTCAACCAGGCGCACAACCAGGCGCTGGCGGCTGAGTTGCGCGCGCGCCTGGCCGATGCCCGGCAGGGCGGCGACGCCAAGGCCCATCAGCGCCACCAGGAGCAGGGCAAGCTCTTCGTGCGCGACCGCCTGGAGCGCCTGCTCGACCCCGGCGCGCCCTTCCTGGAACTGTCGCCGCTGGCCGCACAAGGACTGTATGGCAACGATGCGCCGGGCGCGGGCATCGTCACCGGCATTGGCCTGGTCAGCGGCCGCGAAGTGCTCATCATCGCCAACGACGCCACCGTCAAGGGCGGCGCCTACTACCCCCTGACGGTCAAGAAACACCTGCGCGCCCAGCAGGTGGCGCTGGAGAATCGCCTGCCCTGCATCTACCTGGTGGACTCCGGCGGCGCGTTCCTGCCCATGCAGGACGAAGTATTTCCTGATGTGGACGATTTTGGCCGCATCTTCTACAATCAGGCCCTGATGAGCGCGGCGCGCATCCCGCAGATCGCCGCGGTGATGGGCTCCTGCACGGCCGGCGGCGCGTACGTGCCCGCGATGAGCGATGAGACGATCATCGTCAAGGGCACCGGCACAATTTTCCTGGGCGGCCCGCCGCTGGTCAAAGCCGCGACCGGCGAAGAGGTCAGCGCGGAGGATCTGGGCGGCGCGGAGGTGCATACGCGCACCTCCGGCGTGGCCGATCATTACGCGCTGGATGACGAGCACGCGCTGGACCTCTGCCGCGGCATCGTGGAGACGCTCAACCGTCCCAAGTCCATCGGGCTGGAGGTGGCGCCGCCCGAAGAACCGCTCTACGATCCGGCCGAGCTGTACGGCGTCATTCCCGCCAGTTTCAAGACCGCGTACGACGTGCGCGAGGTCATCGCCCGCCTGGTGGACGGCAGCCGCCTGCGTGAGTTCAAGGCGCTCTACGGCACGACCCTGGTCTGCGGCTTTGCCCGCATCTACGGCTACCCGGTGGGCATCATCGCCAACAACGGCATCCTCTTCAGCGAATCGGCGCTCAAGGGCGCGCATTTCGTGGAGTTATGCACCAGCCGCGGCATTCCGCTGCTCTTCCTGCAGAACATCACCGGCTTCATGGTCGGCCGCGCGTACGAGGCGGGCGGCATTGCCAAAGACGGCGCCAAGCTGGTGCATGCCGTCGCCAACGCGGCCGTGCCCAAGCTGACGGTCATCATTGGCGGCTCCTTTGGCGCGGGCAACTACGGCATGTGCGGCCGCGCCTACGGCCCGCGCTTTCTGTGGATGTGGCCCAACAGTCGCATCAGCGTCATGGGCGGCGAGCAGGCCGCCAACGTCCTGCTGACCGTCAAGCAGGATCAACTGGCGCGGCTGGGCAAGCCGCTGCTCAGCGCGGAGGAGCAGGCCGCGTTCAAACAGCCGATCCTGGACAAATACGAAAAAGAGGGCAGCCCCTATTACTCCACCGCGCGGCTGTGGGACGACGGCATCCTCGACCCGCCGGAGACCCGCCGCGCCCTCGGCCTGGCCCTCTCCGCTTGCCTCAACGCCCCCGTGCCGGAGACGACGTATGGGGTGTTTAGGATGTAGGGGAACGAACCATGAGCGTCCAACTGAAACACCTTCTGACCCCCCAGGAGTACTTGGCGCGTGAGCGTGAGGCCGCGACTAAGAGCGAATACTACGCGGGCAAGGTCTATGCCCTGGCCGGCGCCAGTCGCAATCACAGCGCCATCGTGCCCAATCTCGCTTACCTGTTGATCGGTCAATTGAAGGGCCGGCCATGCCAGGTTTTCACCAGCGACATGCGCGTCAAGGTCAGCGCCAGCGGACTGTACACCTACCCGGATGTGGCGGTCGTCTGTGGCCGGCCCCATTTCGATGACCAGGTCGAGGACACGCTGCTCAACCCCACGGTCATCATCGAGGTGCTGTCCAGGTCCACCGAGGCCTACGATCGTGGGGAGAAGTTTGCGCACTACCGCACGCTGGAATCGCTGCAGGATTATCTGCTGGCGGCGCAGGACATTGCGCGCATCGGGCATTTTACGCGTCAGCCGGATGGCGCCTGGCTGTTTGCGGAAAGCAGCGGACCCGACGCCGAGGTACACATCCCATCCATTCAGTGTCGGTTGAGCCTGGCCGAGGTCTACGACAAGATCGAGCTGACTTCGCCCAGCAGCCCCGCGCGCTTCCGGGTCATCAGGGAAGAAGCCGCAGAGTTTAGCCATTGATGGATGAGGTCCCGATGCACAGGGTTTCAACGCAGGGACGCCAGGACGCAGGGGCTTTTCGGGAGGAAAACCGTATGTTCGATAAGGTTCTGATTGCCAACCGCGGCGAGATTGCGGTGCGCATCATTCGCGCCTGCCAGGAGATGGGCATCCGCACCGTCGCCGTCTATTCCGAGGCCGACGCGCAGGCGCTGCACACCACCCTGGCCGATGAGGCGGTGCTGATCGGCCCGCCCGCGCCCGGCCAATCGTACCTGCGCGCCCACACGATCATCCAGGCTGCGGTGGAGCGCGACTGCCAGGCCATTCATCCCGGCTACGGCTTCCTTTCCGAAAACGCCGATTTTGCTGCGGCCGTGCGCCGGGCCGGCCTGGTCTTCATCGGCCCCACGCCGGAGGCCATGGCCGCGATGGGCAGCAAAACGGCCGCGCGCGCGGCCATGGCCGCGGCCGGGGTGCCCATGACGCCCGGCTTCCAGGCCAGCGACGCCGACGCCGACCTGTTGAAGGCGGGAGACGCGCTCGGCTTCCCGCTGCTGGTCAAAGCCGCGGCCGGCGGCGGCGGCAAAGGCATGCGCATCGTGCCGCGGCCGCAAGACCTGCCCGATGCGCTGCACTCCGCGCGGCGCGAGGCGCACCACGCGTTTGGCGACAGCCGCATCTACCTGGAAAAATACCTGGTCGCGCCGCGCCATGTCGAATTTCAGGTGCTGGGCGATCATTACGGCCAGGTCATCCACCTGTTCGAGCGCGAATGCTCGGTGCAGCGGAGGCATCAGAAGATCATCGAAGAGACGCCGTCGCCCTGCCTGACGCCGGCGCTGCGCGCCAACATGGCCGCGGCGGCTGTGCAGGCCGCACGCGCGGTCAACTACACCAACGCGGGCACCATCGAGTTCCTGGTGGATCAGGAGCGCAACTTCTACTTCCTGGAGATGAACACCCGCCTGCAGGTGGAGCATCCGATCACCGAGGCGGTGACCGGCGTTGACCTGGTCAAGGCGCAGTTGCGCGTGGCGGCCGGCGAGCCGCTGCCCTTCAGCCAGGCGCAGATCAGCCAGCGCGGGCACGCCATCGAATGCCGCATCTACGCCGAAGACCCGGCCAACCAGTTCCTGCCCAGCATCGGCCGCATTCTGACGGCGGTCGAGCCGGTTGGCCCCGGCGTGCGCGTGGACACCGGCATCGGCGCGGGCAGCCAGGTGATGCTGCACTACGACCCCATGCTCGCCAAGCTGATCGTCTGGGATGAGGATCGCGCCGCGGCCCTGGGCAAAATGGCCTGGGCGCTGGAGCACTTCATCCTGCAGGGCGTCGTCACCAACATCCCCTTCCTGCTGGCCGTTGTCCGACACCCGGCCTTTCAGGCGGGCGAGGCCACCACCCATTTCGTGGAAGATCACTTCCGCGATTGGCAGCCGGCCGCCGATCCCTTGCCCGACGAGGCGCTGATCGCCGCTGCGCTGTCCGATTTCCTGCAAAACCAGGCGCTGGCGGCCAGCGCGGGCAGCCCCGCGCCGACCGGCGATCCCTTCGATCCCTATAATCCCTGGCGCCAGGCGGATCACTTCCGCCTGGGACATGGCCGCTGAGAGAAACGGATAACGGCTCATGGACGCGACGCCAGTCGGCGCAGGCCGACTTTGCGGCGAAACGCCCCTTCGCCCCGAATCCATTCAGCGGCTGAGCAGAAACGAAACATCATGCTCTGCAACTTTACTTTTACCCATTACCGGGAAATTCTGACTGAGGCCCGGGCGCTGGGCTTTGCCTGCCTCAGTTTTCAAGACCTGCTCGACGGCAAGGCGGACGCCGCGGGCCGCGTGCTCCTGCTGCGTCACGACATTGATTTCACCGTGGTCAACGCGCTGCGCCTCGCGCAGATCGAGCACGAGTTGGGCGCAACCGCCACCTATTTCGTGCGCCTGCACGCCGTGCATTACAACCCCCTGGCGCTGACGACCATGCGCCAGTTGCACGAGATTCAGCGCCTGGGCGGCGAGTTGGGGCTGCACTACGAAGCGCCCTACGTGGCCGCGCTGGGCTTCGACGACGAGGAAGGGCTGCGCCGCGAAAAGCTGATCCTGGAGACGGGGCTGGCGATCACGCTGCAAGGGGTTTGTCCGCATGAGGTGGTGCGCACCAACACGATGGCGCTGCCGGAGGCGGCGGTCAGCGCGGCGGGCTTTCGCTACCAGGCCTATGCGCCGCAGTTCTTCGGCGGCTTGAAGTATCTGAGCGACAGCAGCGCGCGCTGGCGTGAGGGCTGCGTCTGCGGCTGGCTGGGCCGTGTGGATCGTCTCTACGTCCTGACGCACGGGTTCTGGTGGTACGAGCAGACGCCGCTGGAAAATTACTGAAGGCGCCTACACACGCACGCACAGCCGCCAGGTGAGCGTGCTGTGGGCGGCGACGGTGGAGAACGCGTTCCAGGCCGGATCCACCGCGCTCGCCAGGTCATCGGGCATACCGCTGCACGGTTCCAGGCCCAGGTTGTAGTAGGGTGGGCTGCCCGCGCCTGACCAGCCGCCGTAGTTGAGCCACAACCCCACGAACGGCGTCACACGCACGTCGAACTCGAAGCGCAGTTCGCGGCCGGTTGCAGGATCGTAAAGCGCGGCCCAACCCTCCGTCAACGGCCCCACATACAGCTTGGCGGCCCAGCCGGCGTCGGGGCCAGGAACGTGCGTCAGGTCCAACGTGCCGGCGGCCGGCCAGGTGAAGCGCCCTGGCAGGTGACCGTCGCTGCGCACCGGGCTGCCGGGAGGCAGGCGCAGGTGCATCCCCGGCGTAATCGCCAGCAGCGGGTGCGCGCACCAGAGAAAGGCAAACGGCGCCGGGCTGAGGTTGGTTAGCTCATAGGTCATCTCGAAGGCTGGCTCAGCGGCCGCCAACCGGATCGTCCGCGCCAGGCGATAGGGGAACTGATCGCCGGTCGTCGCCAGCCGCAGGCAATCGGCGGCCTCCTCGACTTCCCACGCCTGCGCCCACACCTCGCCATGATCCCGAATCGGGCGACCCTGCCAGGGCGGCAGCGGATAGGGGCCTGGCCCTACCGCGGGAAAGCACTCATCCCAACCGCCCACATCGGCCTCGCGGATGTACGATGTAGCGGCCGCGGGCAGCCGCCAGGGCAGGTGGGGATTGCGCCACAGCCACTCATGACCGTCGGCCGCGCGCAGCGAGGTGATCTTGGCGCCCCAGGCCGGCATGACCGTCAGCGTCACGAAGGGCGATCGGCCGACAACGGCCGGCAGGCCGTCAACGACGGATGGTAAAAACACCGGTGTGGGTCGTGCGGAATTCATGTTCGAGATCGTTCCTTTGCGGTTGATTATGGGGGTCGGCGTAAGTGTACGTCAGGCTGCCCGCTTACGCAAGCGCGTCCGCGCGCACACAGGAATTGCAAATGTACCCGGAACCCAGGCTTCAGCCGGTCTGCCACAGGGTTCTCAAGCGCCCAATAACCGGCTAAAGCCTCCATTCCAGATATCTTCAGCGACCACATTTGGAACTCCTGCTCAGCGGGCCGGTGG
>JAYRVL010000833.1:0-19338 GCA_041918575.1 Anaerolineae bacterium
ACGATCCAAATCTCGATCAGCCAGTCGGTGCATCCGTAAGTCTCGGCCAGCTTTTCACAACGGGCAAGCTGGTTATGAGCTGTCAGCCATCACCGTATGGGCTGCCTCGAACAGGATGAATATCCCCAATGCATACCAAAACAGCGCGCTTTCCTGGCGGAAAGGTTCGGGTACAGCGTAAACCAATACCAAAAAACCGACGTAGAAGGGAAGTCCGGCCAGCAGCCACGGTTTGCGCCTGCCCCAACGTGTGCGCGTGTTGTCCGAGAGGAATCCCACCAGCAGATCGTCAATGGCATCCCAGATGCCATAGATGACATTGATGAGCGCCGCCGCCGTGATGGCAAGCCCCAGCTCTTCGGTGTAATAGAAGACGTAGAAACCGGCAAAGACTTTGTAGAGGGATTCCAGCCCAAACGAACCCAGCCCATGTGCCACAGGAGAATTCTGGGCGACGCCCGATCGGAATACACTCGACCGGCCTGGTTGGGTTTCGGTTGTGAGATGCATTGCCGTCCTCCATTGACTGCCATATCCGGCCAACGCCGCTGCCAGGGTGAACAGGCGCCCAGCGCCCGACCGCGCATATCTGCGGGGATGCGCGCGAACTCCACGGCGCCGAGGATGGGGAGACTGCTTGTGGTGGCCAACGACAAGTCAGACATGGGGCAGTCTCCCGCAAAACTTTGGGCCTGATTATACAGCGAGAACCCAGAAGCTGCGACAATCAAAGGTTGGGATGCATGGCTGTCCGCGCGGCCGGGTGTTATGGCAGAAAGTGGATCGTATCTATGATCGTCGTGTACAGATTCTCCAGCGGCGTGGGTTGAGATGGATCGTGGGATGGAAACCAGGGCTGGAACTCCATCGTGTAAAGACGATCGTTTGCGACTGTGAAAACCTTGCGCCACGAGTCGGGGCCAGGCAGCCCGTCCACCACAATGGCCTGCGTCCCATCCACCAGAATCTCGCTGCGCGTGATGTTGAAACCTTCGCCCGCCTCTGTAATTTGAGCGTCCGCCGCTTGCGCCGCGGTGCGACCCGACGCTGGCTCTGCCGTGATGTTCACCCAGGCGTCCCCAGGCACATCCCCAGGCGCGTTGATAGGGTTGATGATGATCAAGCGCGGCGGATTCACGGCGTATGCGGCAGGATACAGCAGACAGTAACCATTCTCTTCGTTCATCAGCAGCGCCATGTCCGCCGTCGCGACGGGGCAACCGTTCCCCTGCCCGACAGGGCTTTTCGTCGGCGTCACCGTCGCGGGCAGGACAGGGGTATTGGCTGCGGTGGGCGGGATGGGCGTATTGGCTGCCGTGGGCGGGATGGGCGTATTGACTGCCGTGGGCGGGATGGGCGTATTGGCTGCGGTGGGCGGGATGGGCGTATTGGCTGCGGTGGGCGGGATGGAGGGTGCGCAAGCCGTCAGCATGAGCGCCGCCAACACCAAAATCAAACTTGCTTTCTTCATGAATCGTCAATCTCCTGCGGTGATATGGGGATAAGAACGTTTCATCATCAGATTTCGTTCCTTATCAGATTTCGTTCCTTATCAGATTTCGTTCCTTAAATGACAGCGGAACACTATTCCTGCATTTGCTTCTCTTCCGTCCGGGAGAGATTATTTGCGCCTGCAGCGAGAGTCACAACAACAGCGGCGATGAATACGAACACCGTCTCCAAGTTGTACACGATGCCGCCTGTTACTGCAAATTTGACCGGCAGGAATACGCCAAACGTATTGCCCGCCGCATGGAAGAGCGTTACGAGCAGGAGGCTGCCGCGCGTGTTGTTGTAAAGCCAGGTATACAAAACCGCCAGGGACACGGTGAAGAGCGTGAACCAAAACAACGAAAGGTCGCCGTTCAAGCCTGTTCCGACGAACTTGGGCAGATGCCACACGGCCCAGATCACGCCGACGATCAGGCTGGAGACCAGCGCGTTGTATTTCGCCTGCAAGCGAGGCAGAATGTAACCGCGCCAGCCCATCTCCTCGCCGTTGGTGAAGACTTCGAACAGAACCCACGGAATGAGCAGCGCAAGCAGCGGCCAGTCGAGCGGGACGATGTCGCGAATCATGGGGTGGCTGTAATCCGCCGGAACGCCGGTTAGCCAGGCGGTCAGCGGAATGGCGGCGAAGCGCAGGGCTGGCATGAGCAGAATGGCAACGAACCACCACTTCCAGCCCACGCGCCAGATGAAGTATCGCTTGAACAGTCTCGCCGTTTCGCCCTTGCCGAGAGTCAGCTGCGACATCTGTTATCCATTCCTCCCGGTTCGCGTCACGACTGCGCGACTTCGGGCGCCGGCGCCATGGCTTTGCGGTTCATCTCACTGTTTCATCAAATCTCCTGTGAGTGAGGTGACAGTCACTTTCGCGAAGCGGGTGACTGTCACCTGCATTTAGTCTGGTAAATTCGCGAGCGCCAATGCGGCGAGTCCCATGCCGAGCATGGACACGCCCGACTGGATGTCCAGCGTCTTGAGCGTGCTCATCACGACGACGGCGATGCCCATAGCCAGGGCAACGCCCTTGAACGCGATCTTAGTGATTTGCTTAACCATGATGGTCCCCCTCTCATATCTGACAAAAAAGTCGCCGGCTCATGCATCTCACGTGATGTCCATGAATGCGGACAGAAACCGACCCTGCTCCAATCCGTAGAGCCGGCGGAACTCGGCCGCCGCAACGCCAGCCATCAGCGGTTTGACCATGAATGCGCCCCAACTCGGATCGGCGACTTGAAAACCGGCCTGGGCAAAGGCGCTGGCGTGACCGGGTTGGTCGAGTCGCGCCTGGATCATGGCGGCATCTGCAGCCTGCGCCAGCGCAGCCGCCGCGGCCAGCGTCGCGACCGATTGGGCCAACAACAGGTTGCGAATGGTCAGCAAGCCATTGTGAACGTGCGCCACGGCGTAGCCAACCGCCTCATCCCCTCGCCACAGCAGCCACACATCCTGCGCGCCCAGGTAGCTGCGCGCCAGCAGGAAGGGGAAGAAGGGAGTGTGGCGGCGGGCAAAGCCCAGGTAACTGCGTGCAATCTGATCGTGCAGGCGGTCGGCCAGGGCCAGGCGCTCGGCGCCCGCCTGTTCGGCGCGCAGACCAGATTGGTCAGGCAGCGCGGCGCGGCGCCCCAACGCCATCGCCGGCGAGTAGACATCGCCATAGCCATGTTTCTCATACAGCGCATGGGCCACCCGGTAAGCGTCTGTGCCCAGGGTGGAGAAGCGCAGCCCGGCCGCGGCCATGCGGCTGTGCGCTTCGTTCAGCAGCAGCGAGGCGACGCCCCGCCCTCTGAAAGCCGGGTGGGTGGAGACGGCCCAAACGCCCCCCACTTCCGCGGCGCCCTCCAGTGAGATCATCGGTAGGCGGAAAACGCCCACCTGGCCGACGACCGTGCCTCCCTCCACCGCGTAGACGGCAAAGAAAGGGAAGGGGCGGGGGTCCATGCGTCGAATCAACTGCACCAGCGCCGGCGTCAGCGCGAAATCGAGACAGAGCAGGTTGAGGTGCAGCACTTGCAGTGGGTCTACCTGGTCGTATTCAGTGATAACCATCATTGGCCTGCCTCGCGGGGCGAATCAGTTTGGCGGCTGTGCCACCACTCGCGGAAGCAGCAGCACAGCCCTTCGTCATCGAATTCGGCTACAAAGAGGCAATCCAAGGCCACAGCCGCGGCTGTGGCCTTGACCACGAAGCGCCCCTGCCAGCGAGCGATGCCCACCTTTTCGCCCACGGCCAGGATTTCATGGGACGCCTGTTTGTCGGTCAGCCGCTGCGCGCCCGCGGCCCAGTAGTCGTAGATCGCCTGGCGGCCAACCAGCGGCGCATCGAAGGGGCTTTCGTAGTAGCGGGCGTCGGCGGCAAAGAGCCGGGCGGAGGCCTGCGGGTCATCGTCGGCGCTGGCCTGGCTGTAGCTCTGCAGCCAGTGGGCGAAGGAGGTGAAGGTCAGAGTGTTCATCGGCGCCCTCCTCAGGGCGTCACCACCAGCCGGCCTTCCATGCCGGCCTGGCGGTGACCCGATACGGTGCAGATGTAGGTGTAGACGCCGGCCGCAGCGGGGGTGAAAATGAGGCTGACGCCTTTTTCCTTGCCCATGACCGGCGGCGTCCGGCGGGCCAGATCAGGCAGAGCGAGATCGTGGGAAACGCCATCGCCGTTTTGCATCTCGATGCGCACCCGTTCGCCTGTTTTCACGGTCAGATCGGGGTTGATAAGGCCGTCAATAGCTCCGCCCACCCCGATGTAGGCCATGCGCCCATCCGCCATGCCGGTGCGCAGGGTAAAGGATTGATTGACTGCCTCAGTCTGATTCTGGCCGGTGCAAGCGGTCAGGGCCAGGATGAGCAAGAAGAAAAGCAGGAACGATTTCACGCTCAGAAACTCCAGTAGCGAGCCGTAGCCATCAGCGCGAGGGAGAGTACCAGCAGACTCACATCCCAACGCTCGTAGCCATGGATCTCGGCGTCCAGCCGGCCCATTTCCGCGCCCTGTTCAGGCGTGGGCGGGCCGCCGGCCGCGCCAATGGCGGCGCCGAGCGCTCCGATCCGCTCCGCACGCGGGCGGATGCCGAAGAAACCAATCCCAAAGGCCGCCAGCGCCGCCAGCGAGCCGAGGGTGAAGCCCAGCCCTGGCCCAGATGTCACCCAAACCAGGCTCAGGCCGCCCGAAGTGACCCAGTAAAGCCCCAGGCCGGCCAGAATGGTGAGCATGCTGGACATGTTCATGAACATGGGGTAGCGATGCCTGCCGACCAGGTCTTGCATAAACTTCGATCGGGCGGGGCCAAGCCCTTTGGCTGTCGGCTCGAAGTAGAGGAAGTAGGCGACGGCCGCGCCGGCCCAGAACGCGCCAGCGACGATGTGAACGAGACGGAGCAGAAACACGACGAATACCATGAGAAACCCTCCAGAGTATATTTTGGAAGCCTGTTGGCCTCCGGCTGCATGACACTGTCCACAAACGGACGATGGCTCTATTGAACCACAAGTCCGGCCATTTGTGGGGTCACTCAGTCACCCAGGAGATAACCCAGGAAGTGGTACAAGCAAGCAGAGCAAAAAAAGAAGCCGCCCCAGGGTTTGGGCGGCAAATGCAGCGCGAGCCGGCGGCTTGCGCGCGGGGTTGAATGATTGATGCTTGTCGTTCGCTGGCGTGCGGCCGTCGCCGGCTGAGCAGTTACATACAGCACACCAGCACGCGCTGAACAGGTCAAACGATGCCCATTTTGTATTCATTTGCATCGCTTGACAGCGAACACAAGTTGGCTATAATTATAGCCATGTTGAGCATATTGCCGTTCGAGATTATCTTCGATAATGCCGTTGCTATGCATTTTACTGCGATTGATCATAGGGATCACTCGCCCATTCTCGACGTCATCGAACAACAACTCAGGTACGAAGCTATTACGAAAACTCGCAATCGCAAACCCTTGCGCATTCCGAATTTGCTAGACGCCACGTGGGAGTTACGCTGCGGTTGGCATAACCGCTATCGCGTTTTCTACGATGTGGACATAGAGAACCGTTTCGTCATCGTACTGGCAGTAGGACACAAACTTGGCAATCGGCTGGTTATTGGAAACGAGGAGTTCGAGCTATGAAAATCGCGCCAGTGGCTGAGGTCAAGAACCGCTTCAGCGCTTACATCGAGGAGAGTCGGGAGTCCCCTATCGTTGTCACGCGCAACGGCCGGCCAGTTGCCATGCTCATCGCCATCGAAGACGAGGATGACCTCGACAGCCTGCTGCTCGTTCACAATTCTCGCTTCTTGCAGCTCCTCGAAGCAGCCCGCCAGCGCGTGCGCGTCGCCGGAGGCGTGTCGCTGGCCGAATTCCGGCGCCAGTTGGAAGCATCTCCAGAACCGGAAACTGCGCCAGCCTGAGGCAGATCACGATGGATGATCTCCCTTGACCACCGCGATCTCCGCGTCAGTCAGCCCGTACAGATCCATGCACCGGCGCATCAATCTGGCGGTCGGCAGCGGCCAGTGATGCGATCTACAGCCACGGCGCCATGCACGCCCCATCTGAGGCGCGCATGGCGACCGGCGCGGCGTCGAACAGCGCCGCGTGCAGCCGGGTCAGCGTTGCTGCCGTCGGCTCGATGTCGCCGGCGTGATCAGCTGCACCGCGCCGCCGCCATACTGACGTCAGCGTCCGCCGACGAGCGCCTGGAACAACTGGTTGAAGTCGGCCTTGGCGGTTTCGACGAACACGCCTACATTTCCGCCGATAGCCACTGACCAGTCGCCTCCTGCATACATCCAGCCGTGTTGGGGCACCCATTTCATCATGCTCAATTGAGCAAAGGCGCCCGCCAGCGTGTTGAACACCATCGTAATCGTAGAGCAGAATTGAGCCGTCATCGCCGCCATCTCGGGCGACATGTCCATCTGCGACCTGAAATCCACAACTTTGCCGTCAGCGGTAAACTCGCCTGCTGCGACGACGCCGTCAATCTTGAGCAGTTCATCTAATGTTGCCATTTTGCACTCCTTCTTCTTGCACTCCTTCTTCTTGCACTCCTCTTTCGTAGAATGGGGTGAACACGTCACGCGTTACACCCATGGTGATAGTCGTGTAGCTCACCGACGTGCAGTGGGCCTCACGGCCGGCCTTTTCGCAAGGGGTGATCTTGCCAGGATCGAATGGCGTACGGATATTAGCATGGCATCCTCTCGAGACCAGGGTAAGTTGGACTCAGGTTGCGGTCGGCGCACTGACGGCGACCGCAGCTTCGCCGCGACGCAGACTCAGGCCCAAGAGTAAGTACCACAACGGGTTGACAACGAAACCGGTCAGCGCGGCCGGCAGCAGGAGCAGTGGACTGGTGGGCGTCAGCACGATCAACCGGCCCAGGTAGACCACGATCAGCAGCGCGCCGAGCAGGAATGTCAAGGCGCCAAAGCCAGGGGAGAAGCTCAGATGACGGCGCATGAGGCTGCCGGCGATCAGGACGGCCAGGCCGGCCACGCCGAAGGTGAGCAGGCCACGCGGGTCAATCTGGCTGGGCAGGGCGGCCACAGCGGCCGGCAGCTCTCCCGGCGGGTTGAGAACATTCGCCAAGTCATAGCCGCCGTGAATGGTGGCCCCCACGGCCGAGATGGCGCCCAGCATCAGGCCGAGCATGGCAACCTGTGCATCGGCCTCACCCAGTCGCTCGAACAAAGCCACCAGGGTCACGAGCGACAACAGGCCGCCAATGAACAGGCACAGCGAGTAGAGCAGCGCGTTCTGAAGAATGACGAACGCCACAGAGTACAGCAGCCCGATCAGCGCGGCTGCGATGGCCGCCAGGCCGGCGGCGCGGTCGAAAGCGGACGATGCATTCATAGATGACACCTCGTTACCAGGATATTCAAGATGGCCCTCACGGCCATTCGACAGGTCTTGCGCGGGAGGCGCCGCCCTGACTGCGCACCTCAGGCCTGGCCGGCCGTCGAGGCCAGGCTTGCAGGGGGCGCAGTCAGTAAGGCGGACAGCCCTTCGCGGCCCCACGCCATGATGATGTCGTGGTTCCAGGCGAAGAACGGTCGCGCGAGCGGCGCCAGGAGATTCATCCAGCGCTTGGTGGTCGTCACGTTCCAATCGTAGCGCGCAGTCGTGATGCCATTGGCTTCGCTGAAGGTCCAACAACCGGTCCCTTCCAACTCGCCCGTGGCGCGGCCCTCGATGCGCCGGAACGGTTCGATGCAGATTGTCTCCATCACAAAGGTAAGACGATAAGGCAGCTTGCTCTTCCAGGTGTAGTGGTGGGCGGCGCCGATCCCGCGGCTGTCTCCGCGGCGCAGGCGGACGACCGCCTCGACCCCACGCCACCACTGCGGCCATCGCTCAACCTCGGTAATCGCCTTCCAGATGGGGGAAACCGCCGCGGCGAGTTGCCAGATGGTGGTAAAAGAATAGTGTGCGCGGGCAGTCAACAGGCCGGCTACACTGGCGCCGAAAACGATGGCGTGAGTGTTTGCACTGGAACTGAAAAGGGGACTTTCGATACCTGGGTTCGTCATGATTTCATCTCCTGCCGGTGATTGACATCGGTCTCACTCCGATCATCAGTGATCCCAGGATACATGCGAACGATACTCTGCCAACAGATCGAACAGTGCTCAGTTCTTGCTCATTTTTCGGAAGGCGCGCGTCTGCCTGCGCCGCGCTTGGGGTGATTAGCCGGGAGAATTCCGCCATACCGACGCGAGATGTGCTATAATAACGCCATGTGTTGGCACAGGCCCGACGACTGCAAGTCGCTGCAACGACTGCGAAACCCACCTCCGTGAGCAATGCCCCAAAATTGAAACGCACATCTCTGTGCGAAAGGAGAGTGAACGTGGCTTTCTCTCCCAATCCTCTGGCGGCTCCGGGCGAACTCGGAGATCTACTCGCATCACGGCGCCATCGCTCTTGGCGACGCCTGGCCGCGCGCGGCCGACTGATTACTTTTACGCTGGCAATCTGCCTCCTGTTGATTTTCAGCGCGGGTGCGCAGTCTGCGCTGATTTTCGGTGCAGGTGCGCAGTCTGCGGCGGAAGGGCCGCGTCGAACCGCGCCCACCCCGACTCCCGCCGGCCTGCAGGCGACCTTCGTCGTCCGCGGCGCTTCCGCGCCGGCGTCGAAGAAGACCGCGCCCGGCGCGCTTGTCGTCTCCTCGTCGGCGCCCCTCGCCTACGCCTCAACCCGGACCGACGGCTTTCGGTCCGCGGCGGTCGTCGGCGGCATCCCTGCGCCGGCGCGCCGGCTCTCGGCGCCGCAATCAACGCAGCCAGCGGCCGCCCAACCTGCCGCGCCCCAGGGCTACATCGTGCGCAACGCCAACCCCGACGGGCCGGAGTCGCTCTACGCCGCCATTTATCTTGCCAACGCCAACCCCGGCCACGACGACATCACCTTTGCCATTGATCCGCCTGGGCCACACACGATTTTCATGCTGGGTTCTGGGCTGCCGGTCATCACCGATCCGGTGACCATCCACGCCACCACGCAGCCCGGCTGGAACGGCGCGCCGGTGATCGAGCTGGACGGCAGCCTGTCCAACAACGCCACCGGGCTGGAAATCCAGGCCGGGCCAACCACGGTGAAAGGGCTGGCGATCAACCGCTTTCAAGGCGGCATCCTCATCCTGGGCGGTGGAAGCCATGTCATTACCGACAACTACATCGGCGTTGATCTGAGCGGGACGCAAGCGAAGGGCAACGCGCTATCGGGCATCGAGATTCGCGGCTCCAGCAATAACCGCGTGGAGAGGAATGTCATCAGCGCCAACCATACCGGCGTGTTCATCAACGGCGCGGCGACCGGCAACCGGATCTATGGCAACTACATCGGGACGAACAAGATGGGCGACCAGGCGCTGGGCAACAGTCCTGGCGCAGGGGTCAGCATTCAAGCCTCGAATGAGAACTACGTAGGGGGGGCCGCGGAGGGACAGGGAAACCTGATCTCCGGCAACTCCAGCGGCGTTTTGCTCTACGACGGGACAGCGGACGCCCATATCCAGGGCAACGGAGTCGGCCTGACGCGTTCCGGCCTGGCCGCCCTGCCGAACACGAACTACGGCATCGTGTTCCAGAACGCTGACAACAACGACATCGGCGGCGACGCGGCGGGTGAGGGCAACGTGGTCTCCGGCAACAGCAACGTCGGTATCTATCTGTATGCCGGCTCCAATGGGAACCGCATCCAGGGCAATAGAGTTGGGCTGCAATGGGGCGCAGGGCTTCTGGGCAACGGCAGCGCCGGCGTCGCCATCCACGACAGCTTCGACAACCAGGTTGGCAGCGCGACCGAGGGCGCCGAAAACGTGATCGCGGGCAACGCCGGCAGCGGCGTGCATATTTTGGGCACATCGGCGGGCAATCACGTGCTCGGCAACCTGATCGGCGCCGTGCCCTTCGCCCACCCCGACCCGGGCAACGCCGGCCATGGGGTCGAGATCAACGGCGCCGGGGAAAACACGATCGGCGGGACGACCGCGGCCGAAGGTAACGTCATCTCCGGCAACAAGTTGGATGGCGTGTGGATCGGCAACGGCGCCAGAGATAATCGTGTCCAGGGCAACAGCATCGGCCTGAACGGCGCCGGGGGGGCGCTGGGCAACTATTTGCACGGCATCGAGGTGGCGGACGCTGGCGTCAACTTCATCGGCGGGCGCAGCGCCACGCCGGGCGCGGCGCCCGGCAACGTGATTGCGGCCAATGGCAGCGCCGCGGCCGGCAGCGGGGTCGGCATCGTTTTGCACGGGGCCACGGCCGGCGTCGAAATCAAGGGCAATCTGATTGGCACGGACAGCGCGTGGAGCCCCCACCTGGGCAACCGCAACGCAGGCGTGGCCCTCGTTGGCTCCGGCACGGCCTCCAACCTGGTCGGCGGCGAGGATCGCGAGTCGCGCAACGTGATTGCGGGCAACGGTCGCAGCGGTGTGCTGCTGAGCGATCGCGCGGTCAGCAACCGCATCTACGGCAACTTCATCGGCCTGGCCGCGGATGGCACGACGGTGGTGCGCAACGGCCTGCACGGCGTTTCGCTCGAGAACGCGTCCAGCAACTTCATCGGCGCGCCCGCCAACCCCGCCGGCAGCGCGCCAGGCAACGTCATCGCGGGCAACGGCGACGGCAGCCAGGGCAACGGCGTGGGCGTGTTCGTCAGCGCCGGCTCGACGCTGAACGAGATCGAGGGCAACGTCATCGGCGCGGACGCCTCCGCCGCGCTGCCGCGGCCCAACCGGCTCAGCGGCGTGATTTTGGACGGCGCCGGCACGCGCGCCAACCAGGTGGGCCGCGCCGCGGCCGATGGGGGCAACATCATCGTCGGCAACGGGCTGGACGGCGTGACGATCCAGAACGGCGCGGCGGAAAACACCATTTACAACAACGCCATCGGCATCAATACCGCCAACGCCCAACTGGGCAACGGACGCCACGGCGTGGCAGTTTACAGCACGGGCAGCGATCTCAACCTCATCGGCGGACCGGCCGCGTTCCAGGGCAACGTCATCGCGGCCAACAGTCAGGACGGCGTGCGTCTGGCGGAGGCCGCCGCGCGCAACAAGGTGCAGGGCAACAGGATCGGCATGGACGCCAGCGGGACGACGGCGTTGGGCAACGGGCAGAGCGGCGTGGTCGTGGACGCGGCAAATACGAACACCATCGGCGGGCCGGGCGTCGGAGAAGGCAATGTGCTTTCCGGGAACGGCCAATACGGCATCAGCCTGCAGAACGGCGCTACCCAAAATACCGTGGCCGGCAATCGTATCGGCACGGATGCGGCCGGCTCGGCGGCCAGGGGCAACGGACTCAGCGGGGTGCAGATCAACGCGGCCAACGACAACACGGTTGGCGGGGCTACGGCAACCCGCGGCGCCACGCCCGGCAACCTGATCTCCGGCAACACGCAGGACGGCGTGATTATGGCAGGCGGCGCCACGCGCAACAGGCTGTTGGGGAACATCATCGGCGCGGACGCGACCGGCGCCAGGCGGCTGCCCAACGGCTTTCACGGCGTCGAAGTAACTGGCTCACCCGGCAACTTCATCGGTGGATCGAATAACCCGCCGGCCGCGCTCGCGGGCAATCTGATCTCCGGCAACGGCGACGGCGCTGAAGGCCACGGGGTAGGTGTGCTCATCTCGTTGGCCGCCGCCAACAACACGGTGCAGGGCAACCTGATCGGCACGGACCTGGCCGGTGAGAACGCCATGCCCAATCTGCTCAGCGGCGTGCTGCTGACGGACACGGGCACGAACACCAATCAGATCGGCGGAACGGGGTTCGACGTCGAGAACATCATTTCGGGCAACACGCTCGACGGCGTCGCCATCCAGAACGGCGCCGCGGAAAACCGGGTGCAGGGCAACATCATCGGGCTGAATCGAACCGGGGCGCGGGTGCTGGGCAATGGGGCCAACGGCGTGCAGATCTTCGACGCGCCGCGCAATTCGATTGGCGGGGAGACGACCGTGATAGGGACGGCGCCGGGCAACACCATCTCCGGCAACGGGCTGGTTGGCGCGCAAGGGCACGGCATCGCGATTGCCGGCCCCAATGCCATGGGCAATGTCGTGCGGGGCAACCTGGTTGGCACGGACGCGACGGGCACGCAGGCCCTGGGCAACGGCCTGAACGGCGTCTATCTTCAAGGCGCGCCGGGCAACACCATCGGCGGCGAAACGTTGGTCGGCATCGCCTCGCCGCGCAACGTGATTGCAGCCAACGGCCAGGCGGGCGTGAAGATCGAAGGCGCGGGCGCCGGTGACAACAAGGTGCTGGGAAACTTCATCGGTTTGAACGCAGCCGGCACGACCGCCCTGGGCAACGGGAGCGATGGCATCGTCGTGCAAGATGCGCTCGGCGCCACCATCGGCGGATCGGCGGCGCGGGCGGGCGCGCTGCCCGGCAACGTCATCTCCGGCAACCGTGGCAACGGCGTGGGGCTGTACGGCGCCGGGACCACGCGCTCTCGCGTCGTGGGCAACCTGATCGGCCCGGACGCGGCGGGCGCGACCAGTTTGGGCAACACCCGTGCGGGCGTGGTCATTGACAGCGCCAGTGACAACACCATCGGCGGGCCACGCAGTGGCGCAGGCCCTCAGCCGGGCAACGTCATCTCCGGCAACGGCGAGGACGGCATCCAACTGACGCGGCCGGGCGCAACCACGAATACCGTGCAAGGCAATTTCATCGGCGCCGCGGCAGACGGAACGAGCGCGCTGGGGAATGATGGTCATGGCGTTTTCTTCACCCTGGGCGCGAGCGAGAACGACATCGGCGGCGTGGGAGCGGGCGAAGGCAACGTCATCGCCCACAACGCGGGCGCGGGCATCTTTGCCGATTCGGGCCGGACCAACACCTTCGCGGTCAACAGCATCTTCGCCAACGGCAGCCTGGGCCTCGACCTGGCGCCGGCCGGCGCGACGGCCAACGACAGCGGTGACGCGGACGATGGCCCCAACCGCCTGCAGAACTTCCCGCTGCTGCTGACCCTCTCCGCCAACCGCAAGACCCTGACCGGCTCCATCAACAGCCAGCCCTCGCAGAGCTATCGGCTGGAATTCTTCACCAGCCCCACCTGCGATCCTTCGGGTTACGGCGAGGGCGGGACGTTCCTGGGCGCAACCACGGCCACCACCAACGCCTCGGGCAATGCCGCGTTCTCGGCCACCTTCGTCAATGCGGCGCCGGCCGGCGACCAGATGACGGCCACCGCCACCGACCCCAACGGCAATACCTCGGAGTTCTCGCGCTGTTTCGACGGCGCGACCCCGATCGTAGACGCCATCGAACCCGCGTCCGCCAGCGCGGGCATCAACGTCGAAGTCACCATCCTGGGCTACTTCTTCCAGCCCGGCTTGCAGGCGGCCGTGGGATCGAGCATCGTGCAGGGCCTTCAGCACTTGCCCGACGAGACAACGCCGCCCTTCCGCGCGCGCGTGCGCGGAACGCTGGTCGCGGGCCTGGCGCCAGGCGCGTACGATGTAACCGTGACCAATCCCAACGGCCGGGCAGGTGTACTCACCCAGGGATTCACCGTGCGGTCGGATGTCAGCCGCGGGCTGGGCGCGGCCACCGTCACCTACGGCCCCTACACCTGGCGCGGGGTGACGTCAGCCAACTATCCCTTCGTGGTCTCATGTGTACCACACGCAAGCATCACGGTCGAGGAGCCGATCTACGGCGACCCGCCGAGCAGCGTCACCCTGGTGGACAGCCAGGGCAACCTGCTGGGCGCCATGACCCGTGTGTCCAATTTTTCCGGCGGCGGACTCTACCGCGGCGCGGCGAGCATCCCCAACACGGCCCTGGGCGGCGTCGTGACCAAGCGGGTCGTCTGGTCCGATGGCGTCACCATGACCGAGACTGTGCTGAGCGGCCGGCTGGCCTGCATTGATCCGGCCGGCAAGGTCTTTGATGCCAGCACGAGCGCCCCCTTGCCAGGCGCGGTGGTGACGCTCTACCAGCGCGACCCGGTCACGGGCGACGCGATCTGGAACCCGGCCCTTTCCGGGCAGCTCAACCCGCAGGCCACGAACAGCGACGGCCGCTACGGCTGGCAGACGTCCGCGGGCAGCTTCTACGTGCTGGCCGCCAAGCCCTGCTACGCCGACGCGCAGAGCCGCACCGTGACCGTACCGCCGCCGGTGACGGACCTGGACATCGGCCTGACCCCGCGCGCCTGTTCGCCTGTGCAGATGGCCGCGGTCGAGGTGACGGACAGCGCGGGCAATCCAGCGGTTGCGCTGGCGCCCGGCGCGTCCATCCGTCTGCGCGCAGTGATCAGCAATACCACGAGCAGCGCCGGCCGCGTGGGGCAGGATGTGACCGCGACCTACAGCCTGATCCTGGTGGATGCGGCCGGCCAGGCGATCCCGGCGCTCTCCGAGAGCGGCACGCGCACGCTGGCGCCCGGCGCCAACACGCTGACGCTGGAAGGGCGATTGCCCACAGCGCCGGAAGGCGAGTACACCTTCGGCGTGCGCGTGAGCTTCGACCAGCAGACCAGCTTCCAGGCGGCCCGGTTCCGGATGCAGTCGTCACGCCTGTATCTGCCGCTGCTGCGGCGCGCGGGCGGGGGCGGCCCCACGCCAACGCCCACGCGCACTCCCACGGCCACGCCGACCGCGACCAGCAACGATTTCGTGCGCCGGGTCATCGAGCTGAGTAACGCTGCGCGCAGCCAAAACGGTCTGCCGCCGCTGCAAACACAGGCCAACCTGGGCAGCGCGGCCGCCTGGTTCGCCGGGGACATGGCGGCGTATAACTACATCAGCGCCAACCATATTGATCGCCTGGGCCGTGACATGACTACGAGATTGGTCGGCTTCGGCTACTCGCCGTACTACACGATCGCTGAGAATATCGCCTGGGGGCAGGACTCACCCGAAGCGGTGGTGAATGCCTGGCTGAACAGCCCGCCCCATCGCGCCAATCTCCTCAGTTCCCTGGTCTGCGAGATTGGCGTTGGCTACGGC
This sequence comes from Anaerolineae bacterium, assembly GCA_041918575.1. GTDB lineage: Bacteria > Chloroflexota > Anaerolineae > SSC4 > Amarolineaceae > Amarolinea. Next base: position 14,968 of record JAYRVL010000833.1, read on the forward strand.
TACAACGCAGCAAGCACCTACAAACATTACTGGGCGCAGGACTTCGGCTGCCGTTCTGGCGCGGTCACCGCGACCGTCACGCCGACCTCCGCCGCTTCCAGCACGCCCACGCGCACGCCGACCGCGACGCGTACCCCGACGCGCACGCCCACCGCGTCCGCAGGCACGCCGACCGCGACGCCCACGCGCACGCCGACCGCGTCTGCAGTCACGCCGACCGCCACGCCGACCGCCACGCGCACCCGCACGCCGACCGCCACGCCCACGCGCACGCCGACCGCGTCCGCAGGCACGCCGACCAACACACCGACCGCCACGCGCACCCGCACGCCGACCGCGACGCCCACGCGCACGCCCACCGCGTCCGCAGGCACGCCGACCAACACGCCCACCGCCACGCGTACCCGCACGCCCACCGCTACCCCCACAGCCACCGCGTCTGCCAACGGCATCTACGGTCGGGTCACCGCGCACGGCGCGGCCGCGGGCGGTTTGCGGCTGGACCTCCGGCGCTGGAACGGCGCTGATTGGAGCACACAGGCCACGACGATGACAGCCGCAAACGGCAACTACCTCTTCGTCGGCGCGCCGGCGCTGGCCGCGGGCGAGTTCTACGCGGTGCGCTACCTGAACACCCCCGACGACCCCAACCCTGGCGAGGGGTATCTGTGGAGCTGGTGGGGCAACCGGCTGACCGCCTACACCGCCGGCGCGACGGCCTGGGGCGGAGACTTCGACGTGGCCGATGTCGCGCTGGTCTCGCCAGAGGATGGAGCCGAGATCACGCTGCCGGCGCAGTTCTGCTGGACCCCGCGCGGCGTAGCCACCGACACCTACCGGCTGGCGCTCTACAACTGGCTGACCGGCGAAACCGCCACGACGGCCTTCCTGGGCAACGTAGCTTGCGTCAACCTGACGGGCATTCCCGCCGGCTGGCCGTCAGGCGAAGTCTACATGTGGTGGGTTGAAGTGGGGCAAGGCCCGGACCCGAATGCGACGCCGTACAACGTCGGCGCCTCGCAGGGCGACCGCCTGGTGACCATCAACCACAGCGGGCTGGCGGGCCGCGGGTCCATTCCGACGCCGTCCTGGTGGCCGGCGTCGGTGGCGAGCGCCGGGCGACCCTAATTCACTCGGCGGCGGCAGTCAGTGCCGGCTGCCTGCTTGATGACCTGTTTTCTGGTAACTGCTCAGCAGCCCCCCTGCCCCCCAATCCTGGGAGGAAAAGCATTCGGCTCCCCCAGGATTGGGGGCAGGGGGGCACTCCGGGCGCTATCGAGACCATTCTCACTGCCTGGCTGAGCAGTTACGGTTCCTGTGGATGGACTACCCGCACGATACAGATCATAACGATGCGAATCAACCCCGATCGTGAGGGTGATTTCCAACTTCTGATGCAATTGTGCTACAATACCGCCATGCAAAAGCTGCCGATCGGTATCCAGTTCTTCGACTCGCTGCGCGAAGGCAATTTCCTCTACGTTGACAAGACCGAGCAGATCTACCGGCTGATCAACACAGGAACCTTCGTCTTCTTATCGCGGCCGCGGCGCTTTGGCAAGTCGCTGCTGGTTTCCACGCTGCAGCATCTCTTCCAGGGACATCGTGAGCTTTTCCGCGGGCTGTGGATCGAAGACAAGGTTGACTGGAAGCCGCGCCCGGTGCTGGTAATCAACTTCAACGACCTCAACTACCTTTCTATGAGCCTGGAGCAGGCGCTTACCGAACAGATGGATCTGCTTGCTGCTCAACATCAGTTGACGCTGACGGCGGCCGATTACAAAGGAAAATTCCAGGAACTGATCGTCCGCCTGTCCGCAGAACAAAAAATCGTGCTACTGATTGACGAGTACGACCGGGCCATCACCGACCTGTTGGAGAATGAGCAGAAGGTGGCCGAGCATATCGCCACCCTGAAAAATTTCTATTCGGTGCTGAAGACCACCGCGGCCAACCATATCCACTGGACTTTCCTGACCGGCATCTCCAAATATGGCAAACTGTCGCTCTTTTCCGACCTGAACAACCTGCTCGACATCACCCTGGACGAGCGTTTTGCCACCCTGGTGGGCTACACGCAGGAGGAACTGGAGCGCTATTTCCCCGACCGCATCGAAGCCCTGGCTGCACGCTTCGGAGTCAGCCGGCCGGAGATGGTGGAAGCGATCCGCTTCTGGTACAACGGCTTTTCCTGGGATGGCAAGCAGACGCTCTATGTGCCCTTCTCCACGCTGGTCTTCTTTGAGTTGCAGAGCTTCGAGAACCACTGGTTCGCCACCGCCACGCCCAGTTTCTTGATCAAACTCCTGCGCAGCAACCAGGTGGCCGCCTATGAACTGGACGAAATCTATGCCGACAACCGGTTGCTCGATTCGGCCGACGTGAATCGAATAGATGCGGTTTCCCTGCTATTTCAGACCGGCTATCTCACCGTTCGAGAAAGGCTGCCCTCTGTCGCTGGCACCGAATACCGGCTTGGCTACCCCAATCACGAAGTGGCACAGGCTTTCAGGCAATACTTGTTGGCAGATTATCTGGGGCCACGGGTAGGCGCCCTTCCATCTTCCTTGACAGGCAGGCTGCAGAAGGCGCTGCGCCGGGATTCCATCGCCGAGTTCGTGCTGATCCTCAACTCCATCTTTGCCAGCATTCCTCACACCATTCATCTTCCGCTGGAAGCCTACTACCATTCGCTGGTCTATCTGATCCTCAGCGTACTTGGCTTCGAGGTGAACGCCGAAGAGGTCATGGCGCATGGCCGTATAGACGCGGTGCTGGAACTGCCCAACAGAATCTACATCATCGAATTCAAGATGACCAGCGCGCAGGTTGCGCTCGATCAGATTCGGGCGCGCGGTTACGACCGGCCCTACCGCGCCAGCGGCAAACCGGTGGTGCTGATCGGGATTGCCTTCGACAAGGAAAAACGCGCCATCGGCGACTGGAAGTCAGAGCCGGCGGCTGAACAGCCGACTGCAGCCGCCGAATGAATTCGGGACGAAGGGGCGTTCCGCCGCTGTCGGCCCGCAGCGACCGGCATGGCATCCACGGAGGTTACTGGTACACGGATTGACACCGATGGACGCGGATATGAAAACGATCCGTGTGCATCCAATCTTTGTTGATCCGTGTACCTCTTGGCGGCTCCCCGAACAAGTTCGGGACTCCCGGCCGCTGGACAAGAAATCCGTGCTGATCCGTGTGGATCCGTGTACCTCTTGCACGTAACTGCTCAGGCGGCCCCCCCTGCCCCCCAATCCTGGGGGGAAAAGCATCTTGCACTCACCGAGCACCAACGTCTTCTCCATCGAGTTGATGCCTTCACCATTCCGTGACAATTCCGCCATCCCGATGTGACAGTGGCCTGGCATATTCCAGCAGGAGGTCGAAACCATGCCGCGCATTCTGTTGATCGAAGACGAGCGTAACCTGGCCCGCATCGTGCGCCAGCGCCTGGAAGAAGACGGCTACCAGGCGACCGTGGCCTACGACGGCGAGGCCGGCTGGCAGGAGGCGCAGCGCCTGGCGCCTGACGCGATCATCCTGGACCTCATGCTGCCCGGACTGGACGGCTTGAGCCTCTGCCGCCGGTTGCGCAGCGCCGGCCCGCCCCTTTCCCTGACCCCCGTCCTGATGCTCACCGCCCGCGCCGAAGAGCTCGACCGCGTCGTCGGCCTGGAGGTGGGCGCGGACGACTACCTCACCAAGCCGTTCAGCCTGCGCGAACTGATCGCCCGCGTCCATGCGCTCCTGCGTCGCGTCGAGATGCTGCGCCAGGCCGCGCTGCCGGCCGGGCAGGTCGTGACCGTGGCCGATCTGACGCTCGACACCGCCAGCCGTCAAGTCAGCGCGGCCGGTCAGCCGGTCGAGCTGACGCCAAAGGAGTTCGACCTGCTCTGCCTGCTGACCGCCAATCCGGGCCGCGTTTTCAGCCGCGATTATCTGCTGGACCGCCTCTGGGGCTACGCGGCGGCCGAATATGACCGCACCGTAGACACGCACGTCTACCGCCTGCGCCAGAAGCTCGGCGCCAGCGCAGCGGCCCGGCGCATCGTCGCCGTGCGCGGGATCGGATACAAGTTCGAACACGGTGAGGCATGACCATGCGCAGCCTTTCCTGGCGGGTCCTGGTCGAAGCGCTTCTGCCCGCGGCCCTGCTGCTGATCTCACTGCCGTTCCTCTATCGCCTCATCGGCCTGTCGGCCCTGAGCCTGCTGCTGGCCGGCCAGGTGTGGCTGGCCGTCTGGCTGGGGTGGCGGCTGCGCCTGGGGAGCGGCCCGCGGCGCTGGCAAGCGCTGCGCCTGGCCGGTTGGTCGCTGCTGGCGGCCGCCCTCTTCCAGGCTCTCTACTTCGGCCTGACCGCGCGCCTGC
>JAYRVL010000834.1:0-1990 GCA_041918575.1 Anaerolineae bacterium
GATACTCAAACGGAATCTCATACAGCGCGGCTTCAGCTATGGGTGTATCAAGGCCGTAGTCAATAATCCATACGTTTCGCGGTCGTCGCGTGAGATCAATACCATTGAAATAAGGTCGCAGCACATCTTTGTTTGGCCTGCCGTTGGGATTCAATGGCAGGGCAATCCATTCGCGTGCCTGGGACTCTGGCACATCGAAACTACCGGCTGGCGTGACCCCCATGAACGAAAGTCCGAAGTTCTCTGGGAGTCGCCTGACGGTGGTCAGATCGAATGTCGCTGTCAGATCGGCATTGATTACCGTCACGGCTCGCCCATCGAGCATGCGGGAGGTCTCGATGCCAGCATCGAATCCAACCATCGAGACGTGAACAGTGGCGCCATTCAATATCCAATCACGATCCGACTGCGCCCAAAAAATGTCGCCTGCAACCTTGATGCGTTCTAGTACCTTACGATTGGCGCCGCCGCGAATGCCCTGGGTCGCGAGCAGACCCGCCCGCTTTGCCTTTCCTTGCTCAATCTGTGTGCGCGCTTTCTCGAACCAGTAGCAGACCAAGTCGGCCTCATGCGGCACCCGATCGTTGTACAGGTCAAAGAGCGTGTCCACGTAGGCGTCGCCCAGTTCGCCTCGCAGCCGCTTGCCACCCAAAAACGGCGGGTTGCCGATGATGACATCGGCCGGCGGCCACGCCGGCTCTACCGGCTGGCCGGCCGCATCGTAGGCCAGGATGGCGTCCATGCGGCGCACGGTCTGGATGGGCTTGAGGATCGGTTCGGGCGGCGCGCCGAAGCCGTTGGCGCGCAGCCACTGGATGTAGCCGATCCAGATCGTGGCCTGCGCCAGTTCATGCGCATAGGGGTTGATCTCGATGCCGTAGAGCTGCCCCGGCGTCGGCGCAATGCCCTCCAGCGGCGACACCGGCGTCAGCCCCAACGCCAGCATCCGGTCATAGGCCTCCTTCCACAGGTCGAGCAGCGAGAGCAGCGCCAGGTAGAGGAAATTGCCGCTGCCGGCCGCGGGATCCAGCACGCTGACCTGCGCCAGTTCGGTCGCGAAGTCTACCAGCAGGTCTTGCAGCTTCTTGTGCAGGCCGCTGCGCTTTGGCCCTTTGGCCTGATCGCGCTGGGCAGCCAGACCCTGGGCCTGTTCCTGCACCGTGGCCCAGCGCCGGCGCAGGGGCGCCATCAGCACCGGCTCCACGATCAGCAGGATGTCCTCGCGACTGGTGTAGTGCGCGCCCAACTGGCTGCGCTTGGCCGGGTCCAGCCCGCGCTCGAACAACGTGCCGAAGATCGTGGCGTCAATGACCGACCAGTCCGCGCCCACGACGCGGGCGAGTACGTCCAGCCCGGTCGCGCTCAGCGGCAGGACCGCGGCGTTGTCGAAGAGGCCGCCGTCGAAGTGGGGAATTTGCTCTGTGCCGAACCAGCCGCCGCTCGCCATCGCGGCGAAGAGCTGGCTCAACTGCCCGGCAAACGCGGCCGGCTGCGACCGTGTGCGCATCACCAGGCGGGCAAAGAGTCCATCCGGCAGCAGCCCCACATCCTCGGCGAACAGGCAGAAGAGCAGGCGGATCAGAAAATGGGCAATCGCCAGCGGCTCATGGCCGTCCGCGGCCAGCACATCGGCCAGGCGGGCAAATTCCGCGGCCACGCGCTGCGTGACCATCTCCGGCGTCTCGGCCGTCTCGAACAAGGCGGGGTGATAGAAGATGGCGCGCAGCCGCTCCAGACCGGCCGGCGTCAGCAGATCGTCCAGGGTCAGGGTGGTGGGCGTGTTGGCGCGGTTGACGAAGTTGGGGTGAATGACGATCGTTTCGATGTCGCTGACCACCAGCAGCGGCGGATTGTGCAGCGCGGCGCGGTATTGCAGCAACTGCAGGTAGGCCTTGTCCAGGTTGGCGTGCTTGCCTTTGTACTCCCAGCCGAAGAAGCCGCGCTTGAAGACATCGGCAAAGCCCTGGCCGCCGCCCAACTTGGCCGCGCC
>JAYRVL010000835.1:0-1530 GCA_041918575.1 Anaerolineae bacterium
AACCCTGGCCACCCGCGAGCAGAGCGAAGCCATCCTGGCGCGGCTGGCGCGGCTGGACGCGGCGCTGCAAGCCCTGGCCCGCGCCCGACGGATGGCGGAGCAACCGGCTTCCCCCCTGCCCCCCGCTGTGTTCGAGGAACTCGTGACGTTAGCCGAACCCTGCTTCCGCTTGCTGGAAGACCGTGATGCGCGCCTGATGCCCATCCTGAACACCTGGCCGGACATCCACGCCATTGATTGGTCGGGCAGCCCGCGCGTTTTCACCGTCCGGTTGGTCAACCAATTGCCCGGGGAACAATTGAAAGCTGTCTTGCGCTGGCTGATAACGACCGATAACCTGGATGCCGGGCGGGTGGCCGGCCTATGCGACCGCATTGACGCGGCGCACAGCCTGGTTACGGCTACCTCCGCAACGCCCTTGCGCGCCTACCACCAGCAGTGCATCCAGACCTGGTCGGCGGCGCGCTACCAGATAGACCGGCGCTTTGTGCAGTTGACGCTGCTCATAGACCAGGGGCCGGAAACCACGCAAGGCCCGCGCTTCATGCCGGACCCGCGACGCGCGCGTTACGACAGCCTGGCAAAACTGCTGGCCGACATCGAAGACCGGGCGGCCGTGCTGCTGGGCAAGCCGGGCAGCGGCAAGACCACGCTCTTGCGCCGCTTGCAGTTGGAGCGCGCCTGGGACTGCCTGGCCCAAGAGGGCGGGCCGGTCACCTTCTTCGCCGGCCTGAACGCCTATCGCGGGGGGCAGGCTGATGACCCGCCGCCGTCGCCGCGTGACTGGCTGGCGCAAGAGTGGCGCGCGCGCTACCCCGATTTGCCTGAGTTTGAGACGTTATTCCAGGCCGGGCGCTTGCTGCTGCTCCTGGACGGTCTGAATGAGATGCCGCACCGCGACCCGGCGGATTACCAGGCGCGCATCGGCCGCTGGCGCTTGTTCTTGCAGCAGATGCCGGCCGGCAGTCGCGCCGTGCTCAGCTGCCGCAGCCTGGACTACAGCGCGCCCCTGAGCAGCGAGGCCGTCACAGTGCGCCAGGTGCAGGTGGAGCCGCTGGCGCCGCCGCAGATTGAAGCGTTCCTCAAGGTCTACCTGGCGGAACGCAGCGCGCCGGTGTGGGCCGCCTTGCAGCGCAACCCCAAGCTGATGGAGCTGTTCGCTACGCCCTTCTTCCTGCAACTGCTGGTCGAGCAGGTGGATGCCACCGGCCGGATGCCGGCGGGCCGCGCCGCCTTGCTGACGGGCTTTGTGCGCCGGGCTTTGCAGCGCGAGTTGGAGCGCGAGCAACGCCTGCTCCTGCGCGACGACCTGCTCAGCCAGGATGACCGCCGGCAGGTCTTGCGGCAGCAGTGGCAAGGCCCGTATGATTTGCCGGAAGAAGGGCCGCTGCTCCCCCGGCTGGCGGGGCTGGCCTACGGGATGCAGGCCGGGCGGCAGACGGGAGGAGCCGGGCAGGTACGTGCGCCGTTGCGGTCGGCGCTAGACCTGCTGGCGCACACGCGGGCGGAAGCCATTCTGGAGGCGGGTCT
>JAYRVL010000836.1:0-5871 GCA_041918575.1 Anaerolineae bacterium
CAAAGTCGAAGACCAGGCTGTCCACCGCTGCCGCGTCGGCCACGCCATCCGCCACCGCGCGAATGGCATCATCGTGGCTGTAGGTGAAGAAGGTGCGGCCAAAGAATTCCGCCGGCGTCGTTCCGAGCTGCGCAACCAGGTGAGTGGGATAGACCCGGCCTGAGAAGGAGATGGGATCGGTGAAGGCAAAGATCTTGCCCTGGAGATCGGCCATCGAGGCGGCCGGGCTGTCTGCGGCAACGATCAGATCGGAGTGATACACCGATTGGCCGTTGACCTGGGGCGCGACCAGGAGCTGCATGTCGAAATCACGTGCGCCGGTGATGTACGCGCTGGTGCAAACGAATGCCAGGTCCACCTGCCCATCGCGCACCAGGTCGTTGACCTCGATGTAGGTGCGGCGCTGCACCATCTCCACAGGCCGGTCGAGACGGCGCCCCAGGTACTCGAGCAGTTGGCCGTAGCCCTGGGCGTTGCCCTGCGGTGAGATGATTGCCGCCACCGCCACGCGCAGCGGCACGGTGGCCTGCGCCGGCGCAGGGGGCAGCGGCTGCAGATCGAGCAACTGCACCGAAGGCCGCGGCGCAGGCTGCGCGCACGCGGCCAGACCGGTTATCAGGAGCAGACAAACGATGAGACAAACAATCAGTGTTCGCATGACCATCAGAACTTCATGAACTTGTTCGTCAGATAGCGCATGAAGGGGCCGGCGTCCAACTCGCCGCCGGTGGCGCGCTGCAGCAGCTCATTGGCGGTGAATTTGCGGCCATGCACGTGGATGTTGCTGCGCAGCCAGCCCAGCAGGCGGCTGAAGTCGCCGGCCGCGATGTCATCCCAGAGCGCGGGGAATTGACGCTGCGCGGCCTCGAAGAATTCCGCGGCCATCAGATTGCCCAGGGTGTAGGTGGGGAAGTAGCCGATGAGCGCCTGCGACCAGTGGACATCTTGCAGCACGCCGTCCGCGTCGTTGGGCGGGGTGATGCCCAGGTAAGCGTCCATGCGCTCGTTCCACAGCGTGGGCAGATCGGCCACACGCAGGCTGCCGTCCAGCAGGCCGGTTTCCAGCTCGAAGCGCAGCATGATGTGCAGGTTGTAGGTCACTTCGTCCGCGCCGATGCGAATCAGCGAGGGCTGCACGCGATTGACGATGCGGTAGAAGGTCTCAAGGCTCACATCGCCCAGCGCGTCGGGGAACGCGGCCTGCACCTGGGGATAGAAGTAGGTCCAGAAGGGCCGGCTGCGGCCGATGACGTTTTCCCACAGCCGCGATTGTGATTCATGCACACCCAGCGAGGCGCCGTGACCGAGGGGCGACCGCCCCAGCGCGGGACTGACGCCCTGTTCGTAGAGGGCATGGCCGGTTTCGTGCAGCGCGCTGGAAAGGAAATAGGCCAGGTCGTCCGCGAGGATGCGCGACGTGATGCGCACATCGTCCATGCTGAAGCTGGTGCAGAATGGGTGCGGCGCGGCGTCATGGCGCCCGCGCGTAAAATCGTAGCCGAAGCGCCGCATCAGGTCGTAGACCAGGGTGCGCTGGCGCTCGACATCATAGTGCCGGCGCAGCACGCTGTCATCCGCAGGCACGCGGTCCGCCATGATGGTGCGCAGCAGATGGGTGATCTGCGGTCGCAGGTCGCCGAAAATGACCTTGATCTGGCCGGTCGTCATGTCCGGCTCATACTCGTCGAGCAGGGCGTCGTAGGGGTGCTCGTCGAATCCCAGGTAGTCCGCGCGACGCCGCGCCAGCTCGAGCATGCGGCTGAGGTTCGGCTCGAAGAGCTTGAAATCCGAGGCGGCCCTGGCCCGCACCCAGGCATTGTGGCTCAGAGCCGCGGCCTCGGTCATTTCGGCCACGAAGCTGGCCGGGATTTTGACCGCCCGCTCGTAATCGCGCTGCGTGACCTGCAGCAGGCGGGCCTCGTCGCTGTCCGGCGGCAGGTCGGCCGCGGCGCTGTGCAGATCGGCCAGCAGGCGTCCGGTCTCCTCGGCCACGAAGATCTCATGCGCCAGGCGGTGCAGGGTTGCCAGTTGGCGGGCGCGGGTGGCGTCAGCCCCAGGGGGCATGTAGGTTTGGTGGTCCCATTCCAGGACGGCGGCCGCCCGTCCCAGGTCGTCTACCTGGGCCAGACGAAAACGAAGTTGTTGCAGTTTTTCTTCCATTCCAATGATTCCTCTTTCGATAATTCCTCGAATAGTTTCTCTTGCGGGGAGCTGAACGACTCAGGCCGGCTCTTGCCTGAATTGGGTTTCGTATAGACTGGCGTAGAGGCCGTCCTGCGCCAGCAGTTCCGCATGCGTGCCCTGTTCCACCAGCCGGCCCTGGTTCATGACCAGGATCAGATCCGCGGCCAGGATGGTGCTCAAGCGATGGGCGATGACCAGGCTGGTGCGCCCGGCCATGAGCGGCTGCAGGGCTTCTTGGATCAGCGCCTCGGAATGCGAATCGAGATGACTGGTGGCCTCGTCCAGGATCAGCACGGTAGGGTTCTTGAGCAGCACCCGCGCAATCGCCAGGCGCTGTTTTTCGCCGCCGCTGAAGCGGTAGCCGCGCTCGCCTACGATCGTGTCGTAGCCGTCTTTCAGGCTGGCGATGAAATCGTGGATGTTGGCCGCACGGCAGGCTGTTTCCAGCTCGGCCCGGGTGGCGTCGGGCCGGGCGTAGAGCAGATTGGCGCGCACGGTGTCATGAAACAGATAGGACTCCTGCGTGACCATGCCGATCGCCTGGGCCAGGGTCGCGCCGGCCAGGTCGCGCAGGTCATGACCATCCAGCATGATCTGGCCGGAGGTGCAGTCGTAGAGGCGCGGCAGCAGGTAGGTGATGGTCGTCTTGCCCGCGCCCGAAGGGCCAACCAGGGCCACCAACTGGCCCGGCTTGATCTCGAAGCTGATGTCGTCGAGCGCCAGCAGGCGCGGGGTCAGGGTGGGCGCCGGCGCTGAGATGACCTGGGCGCTTTCCTCACCCTTCGCGCCCCCGGCCGGGGGCGCGGCCGGCTCCTCGCTCTCCCCGGCCTGGTCAGCCAGCGACAAACCGGTCGCGCCGTAGGCAAAGGAGACGCGTGAGAACTGCACATGGCCGGCCACCTGCGGCAGCGTGACCGCGCCCGGGCGGTCGGCAATCTCCACCGGCAGATCGAGGTATTCGAACACCCGCTCGAAGCTGACCATGGCGGTCTCGAATTCGACGCGCACGTTGGCCAACGCGGAGATGGGGCCGTAGAGCTGGCCCAGGTAGTTGACGAAGGCGACGATGGCGCCCACGGTGAATGCGCCTTGCAGCGCCAGGCGGCCGCCCCACCAGAAAACCAGCGCGCTGCCGATCGAGCCAACGATGCCGAGACCCAGGAAGAACCAGCGACCCACCAGGGCGCGGCGGACGCCGATAGCGCGCACCTGGGCGTTGATCTGACTAAAGCGCTGCACCTCGTCCGCCTGGCGGCCGAAGAGCTTGACCAGAAGCGCGCCGTTGACATTGAGCGTTTCGTTCATCAGGGTGTTCATGTTGGCGTTGTATTCCATCGCCTTGCGCGCAATGTCACGCAGAATGACGCCCACGCGCCGCGTGGGCAAAAGGAAGAGCGGGAAGATGGCAATGGCAAGGATCGTCAGGCGCCATTCCAGGGAGATCATGATGGCAAACGTGGAGATCAGGCCGATGACGTTGGTCACGATGTTGATCAGGGTGCCGGTGACCGCGTTCTGCGCGCCGACCACGTCGTTGTTGAGCCGCGACATCAACTCGCCGGTCTTGGTGTTGGTGAAGAAGCGCAGCGATTGGCGCTGCATGTGGGTGTAAAGCTCCTGACGCAGGTCGAAGATGATGCCCTCGCCCACGCTGGCGCTGAGGAAGCGCTGCCAGACGCTGATCAGGCCGCTGACGATGGGGATGGCGACCATGCCGAGCGCCAGCCAGTTCAGCCGCGTCAGATCGCGGTTGGGGATGGCGTTGTCAATCAGGTCGCGGTAGAGCAGCGGCGGAACCAGGCCCAGGACGGAGGTGAACGCGATGATGAGCAGTATCAGCGCCGCGCGGGCCAGATAGGGACGGGCATAGCTCGCCACGCGGCGCAGCAGGCTGCGGGTGATCTTCGGTTTGCCCTTGGTCTCGTCGTAGCGCAAAAACGCCGACCAGTTGCCGTGTGCCATCGCCCTCCTGATAATCTCTCCAGTGAGCCTCGTCATGAAACAGGCGTGGTCAGGCTATCCCGCCAGACGGGTCTGCTGACTCTACTGGATGTCCGAAATTGAACTATCCGCCAAACGCCGGCAGCTCCGCTAGATGCTGCAATGGTTCATACCGCTGGACATTACCAGCAGCGCCGCCAGCAGCAGGAGACTGCCGCAGCCCAGGCCGGCGAACCGGCTTTTCGTGCGCGTCTTCTTCACCACTGCAAAGCGCTGGCCGCACGTGGGGCAACGCTCGCTGCCGTCAGGCACCGGCTGTCCGCAGTTATAACATTCCATCACCGGCTCCTCTTCGCTTTCCCTCACGCCTCGCCGGCGTTGGTGATCGGTAACACCAGCGAAAAGGTGCTGCCGACGCCTTCGGTGCTGCTCACCAGAATCTTGCCGCCGAGCACCTGCGCCAGGCCATACGCAATCGCCAACCCCAGACCCGCGCCCTGCTGCTCGTATTGACTGCGGTTGATCTGCTGCAGCACGTTGAACAGATGTGGCAGCTCACCGGGCGCCATGCCGATGCCGTGATCCACCACATCAATGCGTGCGGAATCACCCTGACGAAACACACGCACCCACACCTGGCTGGCGCGGCCGCGCGAAAACTTGATGGCATTGTCGAGTAAACGCGTCAAGATGTCGCTCACGTAGACCGGGTTGGTGCGCACGATCAGGCCAGGCTCGGCCTCGACGCTCACGGTAATGTTTGCCTCGGTTGCCTGCGCCGCGCGCGACCTGATCGCATTCCTGGCGGTGTCCACCAGGCTCACGTCTCCCTGGTTTGCCAACATCGCCTCTTCCATCTGATTGGTCTCCAGCCGCACCAGCAGCAAGAAATCCTCGACCAGCCGATTGAGCCGTTCGCTGCCGCGGCGGATACCCCGCAAGAACTCCTGAAAAGAATTGGTGTCAATGCCAGGCCCGGACATCTCCAGCAGCTCGCTGTAGCCCTGGATGAAAGTCAGAGGCGTGCGGAACTCGTGGCTCAAGGTGCGCACAATGGAGGCTTTGAGATCGTTGATGGCCGCAACCGAGAAGGTTTCCAACTGCTGCGAACGCTTCAGCTTACCCTCGACCGCCACCAGCAGGTCTTCGGAGTCGAACGGCTTGGTCAAATAGTCATCGGCGCCCAGCTGCTTCCCCAGGCGGACGTCCGCCCGTTCCCCTTTGGCCGTCAAGAAGATGAACGGAACAGCATTCCACGCCCGGTTTTGGCGAATCGAGTCGTACAACTGGTAGCCATCCATCTGCGGCATCATGATATCCGAAATGATCAGATCGGGCGTGAGCACACTCATTCGGGCAAGCGCCTGTTCACCGTCGCCCGCTGTCACCACATCATAGCCGGCCAGATCCAAAATGTCACGCACGCCATCGCGCATCGCGTCATTGTCTTCGACCAGCAGGATACGCGGCTTCTTCTCTACCATCAGACCCCCTCGCTCACGCGTTCGATCGCTAGAACGGGCGGCAACTCCTCATTTACAACGAGCCATTCCAGGGCGCCAACAGGGGTCTGCCAGGGCGCCTGAAGCAGGGCGCCCGTTTCTTCGATGCCGAAGATCGTCATAGCCGTCATCGTGATGCGGCGCAGCGCCGGCCCCGCCGCGCCCGGCGCGGGAAACCAGGTTCAGCCGCCAAATAGACAGAGGATGAGTGCCAATCCGCCGGAGAGGGATTGCTTCAAACCCA
>JAYRVL010000837.1:0-3605 GCA_041918575.1 Anaerolineae bacterium
AGGGAACGCGCCAGGCCGGGCAGGTTGCGGATGAGGGTGGGCAGCATCCCCTGGCTGAGAATTTTTTCCTTGAGGGCCAGGATCACCTGCTGCTGGCGGCGGGCGCGCCCAAAATCGTTATCCACATGGCGTGTGCGCGCGTATTTCAGCGCCAGGGCGCCATCCATGTGCTGCAGCCCTTTCGGGATGAACAAGGGATCGAACCCGTAATCGTCGCTGGGATAGGTGGGATCGTTCAGGTCGCGGGGCACATCAATATCAAGGCCGCCCACATAATCAATGATCTCGCGGAAGCCCTCGAAGTTCAACCTGACATAATAATGCACGGGGTAACCGATTAGCTCGCTCACCGTTTGTTTGGCGAGCGCGGGGCCGCCGCCCGGATAGTTCTTGATGTCGCCGATGCGATGCGCCGTGTTGATCTTGTTGTAGATTTCGTAACCCGGAATCTTGACCCAGGTGTCGCGGGGAATCGAGAGCATGCCGACCTGGCCGTGGCCGGGGTCAATGGTGATGAGCATCATGCTGTCGGTCAGGCCAGGGATGGTCTGCGATGGGCGTTGATCCACGCCGAGCAGCAGGATATTGACGCGTTCCAGCCGCGACACATCCCAGGTGGGCGCCGGCTGCACGACGGCTGCCGGTTCGTCAGGGCCGGGGGTTTGCGCCGGCTCGGGCGCGCTGGATGCGTTGTTGATTACCGGCAGCGGCAAATCGCTGAGGGCAATGGCCGGCAGTTGTGATGCCTGGGCCACCACCTCGCGTGCCCAGTGGTAAAGCAGGAAGCCGGCGTAGACGAACGTAAAGAGGAATGCAGCCAGCAGCATGGTCAGCACAAGGCTGGCCCAGCGCGAACTCTGGGGCGCGGCTGGGGAGCGCCGACGCATCGTGCTCAGGCTTTTGATCGTTTCAGATGTCGAACTCATGGCGGCGATTATAGCACACGCGCATCAGGCGCCCAAATGACCACACCCGTATTTCGGCAATTCCAAACTCGAACGCATTCTTCACCGCACAGGTCGCAGAGAGCGCAGAGAAATCGCACGTTGGCGGCGCGGTTGCAATCGCTCTAACGCGGAATATCCGCCCGATAGAGCGCCGTGCTGGTCAACAGGAAGAAGCGAGCGCCCGGTTCATCTACGAACAGACTGCGCAAGCCGGCCAGTTTCTGTCCGTCTGCCTCACGGAACTGCCGCGTGTAGACGCCGTTCTTGTCGAACTGGAAAATGGCGCTGCTGCCGGCTGCGGCCACATAGAGATTGCTGACCTCCACGCCGCCGTCAATGCCGACGAACAGCCCGACCGGTTCCTGTACGGGATTGGGGAGACCTTGCAGCGAAAAAGCCTCGATCTGTCCACTGCGATATTTTTGCACACTGCCGTTGGCCAGCAGAATCCAGACGCTGCCGTCAATGCCCATGTCAACCGCGCCGGTGAGATCAACCGGTGTGGTGGGCGGGAAGTATTGGTCTGGCGCGGAATCGTAAGCCAGGTCAGCGCCAGGGCGATATTTGAGAACCTGCTGCAGGGTGCTGTCGAGCACATAGAAATTGCCCGCGTAGCTGGCGGTCAGGCGTGGAGTTTTCCACATGTCACGCATCGCCACCGGTCGCGCCTTGAGTTCCCAGGGCGCGCGGAATTCGTACAGCATACCGCTGGCATCCAGCACAAGCAGCGTAGAATCGGTGCGCGGGCCAACCGGCGGCGCCCACACCATGTCAATCAACTCACCGACGACCAGCGAACCAACCGCCTGCCCGCGCGTGACCAGCGGGCCGCCGTCATTGGGCTGCAAGCCGTCACCCTGCTGGTTGAGCCGATAACGCTCCACGGTATCGCGCCCGCGGTCGAGAATGAAAATATCGGCGCCGTCCACCAGGACGCGCGCTAACTCGCGCCCGGCGCCCTCGAATTCTTTCAACGGCGCCACCAGGTAGAGCGGCGCGACCCGGTTGACGCGATCCAGCGCAGCCTGCACTTGTCCCTGCACATCCTGCGCCTCCGCATCGCCCGGCTTCAGGGTCAACGCCTCCGCCACTTTCGCCTGAGCGGCGGCGAGTTGGGCGCGCGCCTGCGCTTCTTCCAGCGACGTTACCGCGGTCAGGGTAGTCTGCGCTTCGTCCAGCAGTGATTGGAAGCGCTGCTCCCGGTCACGCGCGCGCAGCAGGTACATCACCGCAACGAGGGCAAGAATGATGAGCGGAATGACGATGGCCAGGATCAGCGGCAGCCGCGAACGCGAGGGCGGCTGTGCGGTTGGACGGGGGCGGGGAGCACGCGCGGCCGTTTTCGCTGCGCCGGCTTTGGGAACCGGCGCTGCCGACCTGGTGACGCGCGGCTCCGCGCTCTCCTTGCCGGGCGTGTCCGGCAACATGCGCTTGATGAGCGTGCGCCCGGCTTCCAGGATGTTGGCGCCTGGCTGGCGCGCATCGCCGCGGCTGGGTTGGCGGGGCGCGGTCATCGGCGGTTGGGGCGTCGCGGGCGCAGCCGGCCCGGCATTCTCCCACCAGGCCTCTTCTTCCACCCAATCGTCGCCGGCGATTTCCACATCATCGGGCGCCAGGGGGATGACCGGCGGGCGCGCTGGCGCGGCCGTTGACTTCGACGCTGGCGCGGTTGGCGCAGGGCGGACCGGCGCCGGGGCGCTGGCCTGACCGCGTTCCTTGACCATGATGGTCAGCGCGGTCAGGTGCGCATCTCCGGCCAACTGCACCAGGTAGTCGGTGATGGTGGTAAGTCGGGGGGCCGTTGCTGCACTGGCCAGCGCTTCCAGGTCAGCCTGGGCGGTCCATCCGCTCTCCAGCAGCAGGATCGCGTTGCCCGGCTCGATGCGCGTGTGGTAGAGGTCAATCATAGGCGCCTCATCATCGCCCAGCCCGCCTTGCGGCGGTTCGGCGTAAACCGGGAACATCTCGACGGTGGCAGGATGCGTGACCATCACTGTGGCCGGACCGGCTTGCGCCAGGTAGATGTGGTCTTGCCACAGCGCCGCGCAGCTCATACCGCCGCGCCAGCGCTGATCTCCGCTGCGACCCGCGTTGGCTTCACTCAGCAGGCGGTGGCCCTGCGAGACAGCCACATGCAGGATGTCGGCCACGTTTCCCGCGCTGTTGTAGTAGGTAGACTGCACCTCGTTGAGGATCTGACGGTAAAGGCGACTGCGACCGTCCTGCGGCCCGCTGAGTTCCAACAGGAGATACAGGTTGCCTTTGGCCTCGCCTGGCTCCACGGCGCGCACATTGGGGGCGTGATCGCGGCTTTGCCCGCGCGCGACCTCTAACTGACCGACGGTTGTCTGCAAAACGGTGCTCATGCTTTACCTCCCCTGTGCGGGTGGTCCGCAACTCGTGCTTGCTCTTGTTCGCCTGGGTGTCGCCAGGGTTTCACGCTTCGGGGTGATCACTGCTCAGCGGCGCAGGCCGGGCGGCCGGTCGGCGCAGGCCGGGCGGCCGGTCGGCGCAGGCCGACCTTGCGGCGGAACGCCCCTTCGCCCCGAATTCATTCGGCGGCCTTGCGGCTTCGCCCCGAATTCATTCGGCGGCCTTGCGGCGGAACGCCCCTTCGCCCCGAATTCATTCGGCGACCTTGCGGCGGAACGCCCCTTC
>JAYRVL010000838.1:0-3429 GCA_041918575.1 Anaerolineae bacterium
CACGGGAACACAGCGACCACGGGAACACAGCGACGAAAACCTATGATTCCCATTATGCCACAACATGGCGTAACCTGAAAATTACTATGCCGCTGTCCCGCGCTTTGGCTCGCCCCGCGTGATCGTGTTATCATGTCAACCATAGATGTATAGGATCTGCCCATGAGCCGCGGCTCATCCCTGCTGATGAAAATGACTCATGGACAGCGACGCATTTTCCAGGGAGGTTTGTCATGCACACAGAAGAGATGCCGTCAGGGACGCAGACGCCAAACCCAACCGAAGAGCACGATGCCTGGAGCTTTCGTGGGTATCACATGCGCGCGGGGGAGTTCACAGCCGCCATGTCTCATTTCTATCGCGGCGAACTGAGCCGCTCCAACACCTGGCGCTTACGCCTGGACACCACCACCAACTGGGCGGTCGTCACTACGGGCGCCATCTTGAGCCTGGCTTTCGGCAGCAACGGCCTGCACCACGCCGTTATCCTGCTGAACATGGGCCTGGTTGGGTTCTTCTGGTGGATGGAGGCCCGTCGCTATCGCTATTACGAGCTGTGGGCGTCGCGGGTGCGCTTGATGGAGACCGATTTCTATGCCGCTATGCTCATCCCCCCTTTTGCGCCTGGGCCGCATTGGGCCGATAAGTTAGCCAGCAGTCTGCTCACGCCAGAATTCCCCATCACCACCCTGGAGGCGTTGGGCCGCCGCTTCCGGCGCAACTATCAGTGGATCTTCATCCTGCTCGGCCTGGCCTGGCTGGCCAACCTGGCGCTCTTTCCGGTCATCGCAACCGACGCGGCCGAACTCGTGGCGCGAGCGAGCATCGGCAGTATCAACGGCGAACTTGTGATGCTGGGCAGCGGCCTGGTCTTTGCGCTGATCTTCCTGGTCGGCTGGCTCACGTTGGGACTGCGCCAGACCACCAGCGAGGTGCTGCCGCACGGCGTTCCCCTGTTGGGTCTGGAGAACGTGCCCCTGCGCCTGCACCGTCGGGACCGCCTGGCCATCATCATCACCAGCCGCGGCGATGCGGTGGCGCAAGGCGTGATGGGCGATCTGCACCGCGGCGTCACCAGCCTGACCGGCGTCGGCATGTTCACCGGCGAGCCGCGGCAGGTGCTCCTGTGCGCGCTCACCCCGCGCCAGACCAACGAACTGCAGCGCGTGGTGCGTCAGGTTGATCCTTCCGCTTTCATCATCATCAATCAAGCCCATGAAATCCTGGGCAAAGGTTTCGAGCCGTTGACCTGAGAAGGTTTTAGCGCAAAGGCGCAGTTGGAGTATAATACCGGTCCACACGATCGGTGGGCGAGCCTCCGAGGCGGGAGACACAGGCATGGATTCGACAGAACAAAAGGCCAGGGCAGCGGCGCTCCAACGCATCCTGCGCCAGGTGGCGCACTTTTACGACGCAGAGGTTGATTGGGAAACCCACATCGAGCGCCGTTTCATCGAGAGTTTTCTCCACATGCTGGCTGTGCAAGGCGCCGATGCTGAGATGTTCGAGGCCCACTGGGAGACGATCCGCTTCCTGGTGTGGTATCTCGATCACCTCGGCCCCGAGGTCAGCGGGCTGGAGTCGCTGCGCGCCTATCACCTGAGCGAATTGGTGACCGATTTCACCGACCGTAAGGTGCTGGGAAGGATCGGCATCGCTGAACGGGTCGCGATGGTCACGATCGTTCATCACTTCTTCGCTTACCTGGCCCAGGTTGGCTGCCTGAGCGCGGAGCAGGGAGCCATGCTGGCCGAGGCCTTTCGGGTCATGACGGCCACGCCAGGCCAAATCACGCGCATCGAACGACCGGAGCCGGTGGGCGGCGAAACTTTTTCCGCCACCATCAACCGCGGCCAGGAGATCATTTACACCTACAACGATTACTGGCTCACCCTGGTCTGTCTGCGCGATTTCGAAGGGCGCTGGGACGCCATGAAAGAAGCCGTCCAGGCGATGCCAGATTCTACCACCAAACTGCGCCTGATCGAGCGCCTGCTCAGCCTGGAGCAGCAGCGCGTGGAGGGGCTGCGCAATCTACTCGCTCTGCGCCAACCGGCGCCTGCCGAACTCCAACGCGCCCGCCGCCTCTTCCGCAAAGATCACGTGAATCTGAACCGCGCCTGGTGAGAAGGATTTCTCACACCAAGACACAAAGAATCCTCACACCAAGACACAAAGAATCCTCACACCAAGACACAAAGAACACAAAAGGCATCAGAGAATCCTTCTTTGTTGTATCTTGGTATCTTTGTGTGAGCCATTTGGGCCTGGGTCAAGATGGGGCGCTGTCTTCGATCAGGTCGCGTAGACGCGCCAGGTTGATGACGTCATCAGCCATATCGTCTTCTTTGGGGGTTTCTAGAATCATGGGCAGGGCCTGAAAGCGTGCATCGTTGACCAGCAGCCGAAACGGCGTCAATCCCAGGAAGCCCTCGCCGATGTGGGTGTGGCGATCCACATGGCTCCCCAGGTCTTTTTTCGAGTCGTTGAGGTGAAAAACCTTGAGCCGCGTCAGGCCCAGGGTTTGGTCGAAGTTGTCCCACATGCGCTGAAAATCGTCGGCCTGGCGGAACTCGTAGCCGGCCGCCAGCGCGTGACAGGTGTCGAAACAGATGCCCACGCGACCGGGCGCGTCGAGCGCAGCGATGATGGCGGCCAGTTGCTCGAAGCGGTAGCCCAGGTGATTGCCCTGGCCGGCCGTGATTTCCAACAGGGTCAGCGTGCGGCCCGCAGGTGTGGCCGCATGGGCGCGATCCAGGCCCTCGGCAATGCGGCGGATGCCGGTTTCTTCGCCTGCTCCCATGTGCGAACCAGGATGCAGAACGACGCCCATGATGTCCAATTGGTCCGCGCGCTCGATTTCGACCTGGAATGCCGCGACCGATTTTTCCCACAGATCATCGGCCGGCGAGCCGAGGTTGATCAGATAGGACGCGTGCGCCACGACCGGCGCAATGCCCGTGCTGGCCGCCGCCCCATGATAGCGCGCAATCTCCGCCGTTTCCAACGGCCTGCTTTGCCATTGGTTCTGATTGCGCGTGAAAATCTGCATCGTCGTGCAGTCAATGGATTGGCCGCGCTCGAAGGCCCGGCTCACCCCGCCCGCAATGGACATGTGCGCCCCGAAACGGATCATCTCACACTCCTTGTTCGTTCGTTCAGATTCGGTCACTGCCCAGGCGGCCGGCGCCGACTACGCCCGCTGGCGCTGGTGCGCCATTCAGGCGCGATTTCAATCGCCCTCACTAGCCGAGTCGAGCCAGCGTGAAGACTTCGACGCCGGCCGCCTGATCTTCCAGCCGCGCCAGCAGAAAGAGCAGGCTGCTCAAGCGGTTGAGGTAGCGCAGCGGTTCCTCGCTGCGCAGCTTGCCCTCATGCTGCAAGCGGGCGACGATGCGCTCTGCCCGGCGGGTGATCGTGCGCGCCAGA
>JAYRVL010000839.1:0-3871 GCA_041918575.1 Anaerolineae bacterium
CCATTTGTACGGTTCCCATTTGTACGGTTCCCATTTGTACGGTTCCCATTTGTTCGGTTCCCATTTGTACGGTTCCCGTTGTGCTATTCATGCAGCCTCCAGGCGTAATTGTAGATTCCCGGTCATGGCTTCGGCCGTGGTGCGGGTCAAATCGCCCAACTCGCCGCGGCGCAGGGCCTGGATGATGCGCTCATCGCCATCCAGCAGACGCCGCGCCACCCAACGGGCATTGGGTAGGGCCGGGTAGAGGGTGTGAATCTGTGCGACCAGGGCGTCCACGGCATGTTTCAGATCGGCCGGTTCCGTTGCGATGCGGTAGGGCCGGCAGACGGTGCGCCCGGTCGCTACATCGCTCATGGCCTGCAGCAGGTCCTGCAAACCCTGACCGTAACGGGCTGTGGTGGGGACCACTGGCACGCCAAGCCGCCGCGCCAGGTGACGGGCATCCACCTCGACGCCGTGACGCCGCGCCTCGTCCATCAGGTTGAGGCAGACCACCACGCGATCGGTGATCTCCAGCACTTGCAGCACCAGATTTAGGTTGCGCTCCAGGCGACCGGCGTCCACCACGACCAGGGTCACATCCGGCTGCCCAAAGAGGATGAAGTCGCGCGCCACTTCTTCATCGAGGCTGGTCGCTAACAGTGAATAGGCGCCGGGCAGGTCCACCAGCTTGAAGCGCTGCCCGCCGTATTCGAAGCCGCCCTCGGCGCGCATGACCGTTTTGCCGGGCCAGTTGCCGGTGTGTTGGCGCAAACCGGTGAGGGCATTGAACACGGTGCTCTTGCCCACGTTGGGGTTGCCGGCCAGGGCCACCACAAAGTCCCAGTTGGTCATGTCCACGCCGAGCCTGGATAGGTTGGCGGCGTTATGCACCGGGCATGTTTCGCAGCCGGCATGACCGGCCGGCATGGCCGGAATGGGCGTCGGGCGGTAGTTGGATGATTCGGTCATATTAGTGCCTCCTCCGCCGGGCGGATGGTGATCAGGCCGGCTTGCTCACGGCGCAGCGCAATCAGGGCCTCGCGGATGCGGTACGCGGTCGGGTCGCCACTCAGGCTGCGCATCTCCGCGGCGATCAGCGCGCCAGGCAGAATGCCCAAATCCAGGAAGCGGCGGCGTTCGGCCCCGCGGCAGCGCGGGGAGATGCGCACCACGCGGCCCTGCTCGCCAGGCTCGAGATCGGCCAGGGTTGGCTCGGCCGCAGCCGGAACCGCAGCCTCCAGCGGCCGTACATTGATGTTGGCGGCCACGATGGGCGCGAGGATGTGCTCGTTGCCGTCGGCCCACAGGCGCACGCGCTGCGGCGTCATCTCCAGAATTTGGGCTTCCATACCGGGGTAGAAGCCCTCGGCTACCAACTGCGCATAGACGACCGCCGGTTCGTCTTCCAGGTGAACGATGCGCACAGACTGCTGCGGCTGCATGGCGGTCAGCGGATGGCTGCCGTTGACTGCCACATCCCCGGCCGCGCTCGGAATGGGGTCGCCGTGCGGATCGTAGGTGGGGTGGCCGAGGGTAGCCGCGAGCGCGTCCGCTGCGGCCGGCGTCAGGCGATGTTCCATCTGGTCTGCGAGTTCATGCCAGACCAACGGCTGATAGCCAGTTTGATCGGCCAGATAACGTTCCCACAAGCGGTGGGCGCGCACCATGTGCAGCGCGTATTCGGCGCCGGCGGGGGTCAAGTGTAGACCATCGGGGCGCACCTCCACCAGGTTGCGGTTCTGCATGGCAGTCAGCAGGTCGGCCGTGCGGTTTTCGGAGATTTGCAGGGCGCCGGCGAGGCTGTGAATGGTGGGGCGCTGCTGGTTGACCGCGCACCAGTGCAGGTGCTTCAGGGCATCTTCGGTCAAGACGCGCGTGGTGGCGCGGCGCGCCTGCCGCAGGCGGCTGATCAGGCCGACCCGCGGCCAGAACAGCGCCAACGCCAGCGCCAGCAGGACGCCGGCAAACAACAAGGCTCGTGCAGGTTCAGACATCGGTTCCTCCACAGTTTGAGATGAGTAAAAACTAATTTTAGTCAAGACTAAATCTAGTGTAACAGACAAACGAGCCCTTGTCAAGTGGCAGGCCCGCCAAACAGGAATTCCAAATTTAACCGGAATCGAGGCTTTAGCCGGTGCAGTTTGCGGCTTTGCTGGCCAAGAAACCGGCTGAAGCCTCCAATCCAGGTCCGATCAACGCCTACATTTGACCTTATTTTGACCTTATTTTGACCTTATTTGGAATCCCTGGGCGGGTGATTGACGCCTGGCCCCGCTCACTGTATAATCGCCCTCGCAGCCGCTCGCAGGCTCCAACAATCACGCTAATTCATGAGGATGCGTTCCTTGAAACCGATACCCTTTACCAACGACCGCTATCTGCACGCAATGCGCGACCACATTGTGGTCTTCGATGGCGCCATGGGCACCAACATCCAAAATCTGGAACCAACCGCAGCCGATTACGGCGGCGAAACGCTGTGGGGCAACAACGATTACCTGGTCATCAGCCGGCCCGCCATGATCGAGACCATTCACGCCGATTTCCTCCGGGCCGGCGCCGAGGTGATCGAAACCTGCACCTTCCGCAGCAACCGCCTGACCATGCGCGAGTACGGCTTGCAGGACCGCATCCTGGAGATGAATCGCGCCGCAGCCAACCTGGCCCGCCGCACGGCCGACCGTTTTGCCCAGGCGACCGGCGCCCCCCGCTTCGTCGCCGGCTCGCTGGGGCCAACCGGCTTCCTGCCCAGCGCCTCCGATCCCGCCCTGAGCAACATCACCTTCGACGAACTGGCCGCTGTCTTTGCCGAACAGGCGCAGGGCCTGGTGGAGGGCGGCGTAGACCTGCTGCTGTTGGAAACGCAGCAGGACATCCTGGAAGTCAAGGCCGCAGTCGCCGGCATTCACCGCTATTTCCGCCGCGCCGGCGTGCGTGTGCCCTTGCAGGTGCAGGTCACGCTGGACGTCACCGGCCGCATGCTGCTGGGCACCGATATCGCCGCGGTGCTCACCATTCTGCGCTACTTGCCCATTGACGTCATCGGCCTCAACTGCTCCACCGGCCCCGATTACATGCGCGAGCCGGTGCGCTACCTGACCGCCAACACCAACCTGCCCATTTCGGTCATCCCCAACGCCGGTCTGCCGCTCAACGTGGATGGTAAGGCCGTCTATCCGATGGAACCGCACCCTCTCGCCGCTACGCTGGTAGAATTCGTGCGCGACCTGGGCATCAACATCGTGGGCGGCTGCTGCGGTACTTCGCCTGAGCACATCCGCCAGATGGTGGACCTGGTGCAGCCGCTGCGCACCCAGGCGCCCGGGCTGGCGCGCATCGCCGCTAAAACGGTCTTCCCGGCCCAGGTGGCCTCGGCCATGCGCGCCGCCGGCCTGGCGCAGGAACCGGCACCTCACCTGATCGGCGAGCGCATCAACACCCAGGGTAGCAAGATCGTCAAGCGGCTGTTGTTGGCCGACGATTACGAGGGCCTGCTGCAGATCGCGCGCGACCAGATCGAGGGCGGCGCGCACACCCTGGACGTGTGCGTGGCGCTGACCGAACGGCCAGACGAGTCGGAGATGATGCGCCGCACCGTGCGGCTCCTGTCGCAGTCTGTGGACGCGCCCCTGGTCATTGATTCGACCGAGCCAGAAGTGCTGCGCATGGCGCTGGAAAACATCCCCGGCCGGCCCATTATCAACTCCATCAACCTGGAAAACGGCCGCCAGCGCTGCGATACCGTGCTTCCGCTGGCCGTGGAGCATGGCGCGGCCGTCGTGGCTCTGACCATTGACCTGATCGGCATGGCGAAGACCGCCGGCCGCAAGCTGGAAGTGGCCCAGGCCATCTACCAGATCGCGGTCCATGAGTACGGCCTACCGCC
>JAYRVL010000840.1:0-7468 GCA_041918575.1 Anaerolineae bacterium
ACGTGACAGTCGTGGGAGACTACGCCTACGTGGCGGCTGGCGGTGACGGCCTGCGCGTCATCTCAGTTGCCAACCCGACCGCGCCCGTGGAGGTTGGGTTCTATGACACGCCCGGTAATGCCAACGGCGTGGCCGTGGCGGGGCAGTACGCTTATGTGACGGCCGAACGGGAGGGATTCCGCATCCTCTCCATTGCTGACCCGACCGCGCCGCTGGAGATTGGTTCGATGTTTCCGCGGGGGGATGCCCACGGCGTGGCGGTGGCAGGAGAATACGCCTACGTGGCAAGCGGTTATGGCGGCTTGAGCATCATTTCGATTGCCAACCCGGTCGCGCCGTACCAGGTGGGATTTTGCGACACGCCACGATTTGCGTGGAGCGTGGCTTTGGCGGGCGAGTACGTCTATGTGGCCGACTCGTTTAGCATGTTGCGCGTGATCTCGATTACCAACCCGACCGCGCCCGCCGAAGTGGGTTCTGTCGCCACGCCGGACGGAACCAGGGATGTCGTGATGGCGGGAGCGTATGCCTATGTGGCAAGCAGGCATGGCGGCCTGAGCGTGGTTTCGACTGCCGATCCAGCGGCTCCTGTGGAAATCGGGTTCCTCAGGGCGCCGGAGATGGCTCAAGACCTGGTCGTGGCAGGGCCGAATCTTTACGTCGCCACCGGATGGTTGAGCAACCTCAAGGTAATTTCTGTCGCTCACCCGGCGGCGCCACGGGAAATCGGGGCTATCTCCATACGGGCCGTGGGTGTGGCGTTGGCGGAACCCTATCTCTACGCAACGACTGGCGATTTGGAGGTCATTGCCATCGCCAATCCGGCCATACCGGAAGGAATCGGAGTCTACAAGACGCCAGGAGACACCACCAACGTCGCCGTGGCCGGCGATCTGGTCTTTCTGGCCGACGGCTTCAATGGCCTGGAAATCGTGCGGTTCCCAGGCGACTCGACAGGACAAGACTCAAGCGATTCGAACCTGTTGAGCCTCGCTGCAGCCGATCTGAAAGCTGCCGTGGCGACAAAAGCGGCAGATACAGCCCAGGAACCTGGGTCGCGCCTGTTCATGCCAGCCATCAGCCAACGCTTCACACGTAACCCTCAGTTCGTGGGGCACCTGGGAGATAACATTGACACCGTGACCATCAGTCATACCCTGGCCTACGTCAGCATGGGGCGGCACTTGGCGGTGTTGGACGTCTCGAATCCAGCCAACCCCATTCTGGTCGGGCAAACCGCCCCCTTTCCAGACGGCGTACAAGATGTAGCAGTGGCAGGGGAGTACGCTTACGTCCTGTTGAATCACCTGTATCAAAATGGCAGTCTTCGTGTGATCTCCGTGGCCGACCCTGCCTCCCCGGTCGAGATCGCATCCTACGATATACCCACAGGCGTCTCCGCCGTAGTGGTGGCGGGACAATACGCCTATGTAACGGCTGACGACCTGATTGTACTCTCGGTCGCCGACCCAAGCGCGCCGACGGGGATCGGGTTCGTCGCCCTGCGTTATGCTGAGGACGTAGCAGTGGGCGGATCGTATGCTTACGTAACAGACAGCGACGGCCTCCATATCTTCTCTGTTGTCAATCCCTCTGCGCCGACCCAGGTTGGATTCTACGCCACACGCGGGGGAGCGAGCAGCGTGGCCATCGCAGGGACATATGCCTACGTCACGGATGTCGGCGCTTACTCCGCCCTGCGAGTGATCTCCATTGCTGACCCGACTCGACCGGTACAAATCGGGTACTGTGACGCTTTCTGGTACACTACTCGCCTCACCCTGACGGAAGGTTATGCCTACGTGGCAGAGCCGTTCCACGGCGTGCGCGTTTTTTCGATCGCGAATCCTGCCGTGCCCACCGAAGTGTGGTTTTACTACACACCAGGCTATTCCAGGAATGTGACGGTGGCAGGGGAATATGTCTACGTGGGCGACGGACCTAGAGGCTTGCGCATAGCCTCCCTGGCAAACCCGGCTTTACCGGTTGAGGTTGGCGTTTATGATCCATTTTCCTATGCCAATGATGTAGTCGTAGTGGGAGAGTACGCCTATGTCGTTGGCGATGGCATGCACGTCATCTCGGTCGCCAACCCGAGGACGCCCGTGGAAGTCGGGTCGTACAGCGCGGTGCGGAGTGTCTCTGCTGTTGCAATTGCCGGACAGTATGCCTACCTGACAACTTTGTGGCCGACCGGCCTGAGCGTCATCTCGATCGCCGATCCGGCCGCGCCAGTCGCAGTTGGATTCTGCGAGACGCCGATCTATGGTAGTGACGTGGCAGTAGCAGGAGACTATGTCTTTGTGGCAGATGGGACATACGGCGTGCGTGTCATCTCAGTTGCCAATCCGGCCGCGCCCGTGGAGGTTGGATTCTACGACACCTATGCGGCCATGAATGTGGCCGTAGAGGGCAATCTGATCTTTGTCGCCGACGAGAAGAATGGGCTGCTCATCCTGCGCTTCGACGGCGCCTGGAATGTGGAGTGATCGGAGGTCCGATCCTGCACGCGCCGATTCTCTTGCCCCTTGAACTTCCGCCTTGCCCGCTCCTATGCTATACTCAAGGAAAGTCAGCCATATCAGCGTTGATTCGATTGATTCAAGGGAGATTCAAGACTAATGAAGTCAGTAGAGTCAGTAGAGGCATTACTGGAAAAGCTCAATATCCAGGAGACCAATTTCGGCGCGTGCTCCGGTCCGGACGGCTGGATCGAAGATCGCGGCGGGCGGGAACTGGTATCGTACAACCCCACCAACGGCCAGGCGCTGGCGCGGGTCATTCAGGCCACGCCGGCCGCGTACCAAACCCTGATGACGCGGGCCAATCGCGCCTTCGAGACCTGGCGCCTGCTGCCGGCCCCGCGCCGCGGCCAGGTGATCCGCGACCTGGGCTACGCACTGCGCGAGATGAAAGAGCCGCTGGGCGAGCTGGTCAGCCTGGAGATGGGCAAAATTCGGGTCGAAGGCCTGGGCGAAGTGCAGGAGATGATTGACATTTGCGATTTTGCCACCGGCCTGGCGCGCCAGCTCTACGGCCTGGTGATCGCATCGGAGCGGCCGCTCCACCGCATGATGGAACAGTGGCACCCGCTCGGCATCGTCGGCGTCATCAGCGCCTTCAATTTTCCGGTCGCGGTCTGGAGTTGGAACACCGCCATCGCGGCCGTGGCCGGCGACTGTGTGGTTTGGAAACCCTCCTCGGACGTGCCGCTGTGCGCGGTGGCCGTGCAGCACATTACCAACCGCGTGGCCGCGGACTACGGCCTGGACGGCGTCTTCAACCTGCTGATCGGCCGCGGCTCCGAGGTGGGCGAGCTGATGCTCAACGACCCGGCCATGCCGCTGATCTCATTCACCGGCTCCACCAGCATGGGGCGCCATGTTTCTGAGGCGATTGCCCGGCGCTTTGGCCGCAGCATCCTGGAGTTGGGCGGCAACAACGCCATCATCGTCACCCCTCACGCCAACCTGGACCTGGCCACCCGCGCCATCCTGTTCGGCGCGGTGGGCACGGCCGGCCAGCGCTGCACCTCCACGCGGCGTATCATCGCCCACCGCAGCGTGGCCGCGGCGCTGAGCGATCGCCTGGTCAGGGCCTATCAGCAGGTGCGCATCGGCGATCCGCTGGACGCGGGCACGCTGATGGGGCCGTTGGTCAACCAGGGCGGCGTGGATGACATGATGGCCGCGCTGGAGCGCGTGCGGGCCGAGGGCGGCGTCATCCTCACCGGCGGCAATCGCCTGCCGGACAAGGGCGCCCTGTTCGTGGAGCCAACCATCGTCAAGATGCCGGCGCAGACGCCCATCGTCCAGGAAGAGACCTTTGCGCCGATTCTCTACATCCTGGAGTACGACACCCTGGAAGAGGCGATTGCCCTGCACAACGGGGTGCCGCAGGGGCTGTCGAGCAGCATCTTCTCCACCAACATGCTGGAGATCGAAACGTTCCTGTCCGCGGCCGGTTCGGACTGCGGCATCGCCAACGTCAACATCGGCACGTCGGGCGCGGAGATCGGCGGCGCCTTTGGCGGTGAAAAAGAAACCGGCGGCGGCCGCGAATCTGGCTCCGACGTTTGGAAGTACTACATGCGCCGCCAGACCAACACCATCAACTACTCGACCGAGCTACCCCTCGCGCAAGGCATCAAGTTCGGGGAATAATTGTGATGCTACTGCAGCGATATCTGATCGCGGTTGAATCATCAGAAGTGAGCGGTTTCGAGCATCTTGATATGCTGATGCTGCGAGATAAACTGGCAGAGCAGAACCAACAGCTTACCGTCCGTGAGCGTACGCTGCTCGTGGCGGCGGATCGCCGCCTGTTCGAACAGGCGAGTATGTTCGATGCTGCACTCAGCCAGATCACCAGCCTGGCATATGAACGCTCACAGCGAAATCCGCCGCCGTCACATTGGTGGTGGTATCTTGATGTGGTGGCGGGTGTGCCGAAAACCGTACAGCGCGCCGCGCGGCGGATTTCACCGGCCGCGAGCCTTGAACTTGCCAGATAGGAGAGACCAGTCATGAGTGGTGACCCACGGCCCTGGATTCGCCAGGTTCCGATTGACGAAGCGACTGGCCTGTTGAAGCGCCTCTTCGAGGAGGCGCTGAAACGCGCGGGCCGCGTCTGGCGCATCGTCCACATCATGAGCATCAACCCGCGCGCCATGCAGGCCAGCATCGGCTTCTACAGCGTTATCATGCATGGCGAATCGCCCCTCAGCCGCGTGCAGCGCGAAATGCTGGCGACGGTCGTGGCCGCGGAGGTGGGCTGTCACTACTGAACGCAGGCCCACGCCCACGATCTCCGTGTCGAGATCGGTCATGTCAACACCGATGCCAACGCGGCCGACGCGTTCGTGCATGCCATCGTCCGTGACTGGCGCCAGGCCCCGCTGGCGCCGGTGGATCGCGCCCTGTGTGAATTTGCCGCCCGGCTGACCCATCAGCAGCGCAGCATGGGGCCGGCCAACCTGGATGCGCTGCGGGCGATGGGCCTCGATGATCGCGCCATTCATGACGCCGTCCAGGTCATCGCCTACTTCAACTACATCACCCGCATCGCCGATGCCCTGGGCGTCGAACCGGAGAGCTTCATCCCGCCCTGGGGAGAGCCAGACCAGGCGCCCAAGCATCACCATGATCGAACTTAGCGACCTCCTCGACGCCACGCACGGTCGCCTGCTCGGCCCGGCGGCGGCCACACGCTTCAGCGACTTTGCCTTCGACACCCGCACCCTGAACGGCCAGGCCACCGATCCTGGCCCCATCTTCGTCGCCATCAAGACCGAGACCGGCGACGGTCACGATTACCTGGAACAGGCGCAGCAGGCCGGGGCAACCGGCATTCTGTGCGAGCAGCCGCCGTCCCACCCCTTGCCCATCACCTGCATCCTGACGCCCGACACCCGCCAGGCCTTGCTGGCCTACGCCGGCGCCATCTGCCGCCTGCGGCCGCTGGAAGTGATCGCGGTGACCGGCTCCAGCGGCAAAACCACGGCCAAAGAACTGATCGCCGCCAGCCTGACCGGCGCCACGGCAGACGCCGCCGCTGACGGCCCGGTCTTCCGCAACCCTCACAGCTTCAACGGCCGCTTTGGTCTGCCGATCGCGCTGGGCCGCCTGCAGCCCTGGCAGCGGCTGGCCGTGCTGGAACTGGCCGCGGATGAGTTTGGCGAGATTGCGCTGCTGGCCCAGGTGGTACGTCCCCGCGTGGGCCTGATCACCGCCGTGCATGAAAGCCACCTCGATGTTTTTGGCAGCCTGGACGCCATCGCCCATGAAAAAGGCGCCCTGCTCAGCGCCCTGCCTGCCGATGGCCTGGCTCTGCTCAACGCCGATGATCCGCGTGTGCTGGCCCTGGCGCCTCTCAGCGCCGCGCCGGTGCTGACCGTCGGCCTGAGCGCGGCCGCGGACGTGCGCGGCGTGGTGCGCATCCCCGCGCCCATCGTTGCAGCAGCCGACGCGCAAGACCAGCCGGCCGGCGAAATCGAAGTGACTTTCAGCCCGGCCGCGCAGGCGCGCCTGCCCCTGCCGGCGGCCGCCGTGCGCCTGCCCATGCGCCTGCTGGGCGACCATCAAGCGCCCCTGCTGCTGGCAGCCCTGGCGGTGGGGCTTTTCTACGGCCAGCCGCTGGCCGCCATCCTCGCAGGGTTGGCGGCTTGTCGGCCGCTGCCCGGCCGCCTGCGGCCGCTGCCCGGGCTGGCGGGCGCGGCGCTGCTGGACGATTCGGCCAACGCCAACCCCGCCTCCATGCAGGCGGCGCTGACCACCCTGGCCGCCGCGGGCCGGCCGGCCTGGGCCATCCTGGGCGACATCGGCGACCTGGGCGCGCACGAGATCGAGGCGCATCGCCGTCTGGGCGCCCAGGCCGCGGGCGTAGTCGCCCAGCTCATCGCCATCGGCGACCGCAGCCGGCGCCTGGCCGAGGCTGCGGCCGCGGCCGGCCTGCCCGCGGAGCGCATTTTCCACACCTACAGCAAGGCCGAAGCGGTTCGCCATGTGCAGGAGATGTTGGCCGCGGTCAGCGCCCGGCCGGACGCGCAGCCGCCGGTCATCCTCATCAAGGGCGGCCGCGCCCTGCGCCTGGAGGAGGTGGTGGCCGGCCTGCTGGCGCCGGAGGCCGCGGCCCAGGCGTCAGCCCTGCTGGTGCGCCAGGATGCGGGCTGGCGCCAGGTGCGCCTGGCGCGGCCCGACCGCCCCACCTGGCTGGAGGTGGATCTGGAGGCGATTGCGGGCAATCTGCGCATCTTGCAGCAGATCGTGGGGCCAGGCGTGGGCATTTGCGCAGTGCTGAAGGCGGACGGCTACGGGCATGGCGCGGCGCGCGTGGCGCGCACGGTGTTGAACAACGGCGCGCGGCTGCTGGCCGTGGCCTGCCTGGCCGAGGCGATTGCGCTGCGCCGCGCGGGCATCGCCGCGCCCATCCTGATCCTGGGCTACACCCCGCCCTGGCAGGCGCGTGACGTGGTGCTCAACCGGGTCACGCCAACTGTCTTCGATCTCGATTTTGCCCAGGCTCTGCAGCGGGCGGTCAGCGCGCTGGACGCAGGCCGCAGAGCCTCAGGCCGCCTGGGCAACAGCCTGAGCGCCACTGCGCCCGGCTTTGCCCTGCACATCAAGGTGGATACCGGCATGGCGCGGCTGGGCCTGGAGCCGGACGCGGTCATGCCGTTCATCCAGGCCCTGCACGAACTGCCCGATCTGTTCGTCGCAGGGATTTTCACGCACTTTGCCACGGCCGACAGCGCGGACCAGACCTACCTGCGCTGGCAGTTGGGCCGCTTCCAGGCGGTGTTGGAACAACTGACGGCCCAGGGCCTGCGCCCACCCTGCGTCCACGCGGCCAACTCCGCGGCCACGCTGACCCTGCCGGCCAGTCATTTCGACCTGGTGCGGACGGGCATCGCTCTGTACGGTCTGCAGCCAGGGCCGGAGACGCCCCTGCCGCCGGGGATGCGGCCCGC
>JAYRVL010000841.1:0-4820 GCA_041918575.1 Anaerolineae bacterium
ATGAGCATGAGCATGAGCATGAGCATGAGCATGAGCATGAGCATGAGCATGAGCATGAGCATGAGCATGAGCATGAGCATGAGCATGAGCATGAGCATGAGCATGAGCATGAGCATGAGCATGAGCATGAGCATGATGAAGAAGATGTGCTGGATGAGGCTGGGGATCATGCCGATGAGACGGCGCATGATTCCGAGGATACCGACGACGCGACCTGATGATTGATGATGAGGCGCTACTCAGGCGGTGCGCTGCTGCAAGCGAGCGATTGAAAGCGTGCCTGATGGGCGTGACGGTCGGGCGCACCCCTGCGTGGACGCAATGCCGGTCGGCGCAGGCCGACTTTGCGCAGGTTTGGAGATTCAGGAAAGAAACACTATGCTACCGCAATCCCTAATTCCGATGGTGATCGAACAATCGGGGCGCGGCGAACGCGCTTACGACATCTACTCTCTGCTGCTCAAGGAACGCATCATCTTCTTGGGCACCCCAGTCAACGACCAGGTAGCTAACCTGATCGTGGCGCAGTTGCTCTTTCTCAATCGAGAAGACCCCGAACGCGACATTCAACTGTATATCAACTCGCCGGGCGGTCACATTTACCCCGGCCTGGCCATCTACGATACGATCCAGATGATCCAGGCGCCCGTTTCGACGGTGGCGGTTGGCTGGACTGCCAGCATGGCGACCGTGCTGCTGGCTGCGGGGCGCAAGGGCAAGCGCATGGCGCTGCCGCACGCCACGATCCACATGCACCCGGCCGGCGGCGGCGCCCAGGGCTACGCGCCCGACGTGGAAATTCAACTGAACGAGTTGATGCGCATGCAGCGGATGCTGCACGGCATTCTGTCAAGCCATACCGGTCAACCGGCCGAGCGCATTGCGGTTGATTTCAACCGCGACCATTACTTCAGTGCGCAGGAAGCGGTGACCTATGGCCTGGTGGATTCCGTGCTGGGTGAGCCGCCGGCCGCGGTGCAGGCTGCGGCGGAGTTGAGCCAGAATGGTCAATAAACCCGACAGCGTGTCCGTTTGCTCTTTTTGTGGGCGCAAGGCGAACGAGGCGGCCAGGTTGATCGCCGGGCCGGCGGGCGTTTTCATCTGCGATGAGTGTGTGCGCCTGTGTCAGGAGATCTTGAACGAGGAGAACCTGAAGGCTGCGCCCACCGCGGCGCCGCTTTTCGATCACATCATGTCGCCCAAAGAAATCGTGGCGCGGCTCGATGAATACGTGATCGGTCAGGATCGCGCCAAGAGGGTGCTTTCGGTGGCGGTTTACAACCACTACAAGCGCATCATCAACGGCGGCGATACCAATGACGTTGAACTACAGAAGAGCAATATCTTGTTGATCGGGCCAACCGGCTCTGGCAAGACGCTGTTGGCGCAGACCCTGGCGCGCATTCTCGATGTGCCCTTCACCATTGCCGATGCTACCAGCCTGACCGAGGCCGGGTATGTGGGGGAAGATGTAGAGACCATTCTCTCCAGCCTGCTGCAATCGGCCGAGTGGAACGTGGAGCGGGCGCGGCTGGGTATCATCTATGTGGATGAGATTGACAAGATCGCCCGCAAGTCGGGCGACAACCCGTCCATTACCCGCGATGTCTCCGGCGAAGGGGTGCAGCAGGCGCTGCTCAAGATCATCGAAGGCACCACGGCCAATGTACCGCCGCACGGCGGGCGCAAGCATCCCAATCAGGAGTTCGTGCAGCTCGACACGCGCAACATCCTCTTCATCTGCGGCGGCGCGTTCACCGAGTTGGAAAAGGTGGTAGGACAGCGGATTGGCGTGAAGGGACAGCTTGGCTTTAGCCAGGGTCGCGGGGATTCTGCCTTGCAGCGAGAACAGGCGCGCGCCGCGCTCTTGCGCCAGACCATTCCCGATGACCTGATGCGCTTTGGCCTGATCCCAGAATTCGTCGGCCGCCTGCCCGTCACTGTCAGCCTGGAGCCGCTGGACGAGAAGGCCCTGATTGCCGTGCTGACTCAGCCCAAGAACGCGCTGGTCAAGCAGTTCCAGCGCCTGTTTGCCCTCGACAACGTGGAACTGGTCTTCACGGCCGATGCGCTGCAGACGGCCGCCAGCGCCGCGCTGAAGCACAAGACAGGCGCGCGCGGTCTGCGCAGCATCATCGAAGAAACCCTGCTTGACGTGATGTACGAGGTCCCGTCACGTCCTGAGGCGGTAAAGTGCATCGTCAACGCGGACACCATCAGCCGGCGCACGCAGCCCCTGCTGCTAAGCCAGACCGGTCAGGTCATCCGCTGGGGGTCGGAGGCTGATTCGAATCTCGAATCGGCCGCCTGAATCTCCCAAGAGCCGGCATGGCGTCCGCGCAGGGGCGCGCCCATCAGGCGCGATTTCAATCACTGGCGGTGACGCGCCGTCTGAGAATGTTCATCGAACGTCCACGGGCAGCCAGAACGTAAACGTGCTGCCCTGGCCCACGCGGCTCTCCAGGGTCAGCCGGCCGCCATGCACCTGGGCAATTTCCTGGCAGATGGCTAAGCCCAGGCCAGTGCCAGGACGTTGACTGGTGCGGCCGGCTGCGCCGCGATAGAAGCGACCAAAAACCTCTGCCTGTTCCTCGGCGCTGATCCCCGGCCCATTG
Source organism: Anaerolineae bacterium (assembly GCA_041918575.1). Taxonomy (GTDB): domain Bacteria; phylum Chloroflexota; class Anaerolineae; order SSC4; family Amarolineaceae; genus Amarolinea. Next base: position 2,616 of record JAYRVL010000841.1, read on the forward strand.
TCGCTCACACTGAACGTCACCCACGATTTGCCTTCATATACGCGGCGCCTGGTCGTGATCTGGATCATCCCTCCCGGCGGCGTGTAATGAATGGCGTTGGTCAGCAGGTTGGTCAAGACCTGGATGAGCATATGTGCATCAGCCTTGACCGCAGGCAAATCGGCCTGCAGATCGGCTTGCCAACGATGGCCCCGCTCGGCAATCAGATCAGCGCGATGGTTCATCCAGGAATGCACCAACTCGTTCAAGTCCACCGTGGCCAAATTGGCCGGCGCCTTGCTCATGTCCAGGCGTGACAAATCGAGCAGAGCCTCGATCAGGGTTTGCAACAGCGCGGCCTCTTTGTGAAGCGTCGCCAGGTACTGGGGATGCTTCTCGGCGCGCCCGGTTTCCAGCAGGCGCAAATAGAGTCGGATGTTGGCCAGCGGGGTGCGCAGCTCGTGCGAAACATTGGACACGAACTCATTCTTCATGTTGTCGAGTTCTTGCAGCTTGGTGTTGGCGGCGCGCAGCGCGGCGGTGCGCTCGCTGACGCGCTGCTCCAGTTCGGTGGCATAGTGCTGGGTGGCGTCCAGCAGACGGGCGTTTTCAACCACCACGGCCGCCTGGCTGGCGAAGATCGTCAGCGTTTGCACGTCATAGTCGGTGAACCCGGCCTGGTCGGCGCTGCGTATCACGTTGATGACGCCGGTTGCTTGACCCTGCCACAGCAGCGGCGCGCCCATGACCGCGCGAAACGAGTGCTCATCCGCATAGGCGGCCGCGCGGCGCTCCCAGGCCGGATAATCGTTGACGATCAGCGGCCTGGCCGTAGCTGCCACCGTGCCGGCCACGCCCTCCCCAAACGACAACACCAGGCCGCTGAAGTCATGTTCGGTCCCGTAGCTGACCAGGCATTGCAGTTGGCGACTGTCGGGATGGCACAAGTAGAGATCGCCGCTGCTGGCATCCAGCAGGTTGGTGGCCTGTTCCACCAGTAATTTCAGCAGCGAAGAAAGATCGGTGGTGCGGGTCATGGCAAACAGGGTGGTGTAGAGACTTGCCAGGCGTCGGCGCTCGCTGATGTCATGGATCACCAGGACGCTGCCCTGGATTTGCTGGCGCATGTTGAGCAGTGGGGTCAGCCGTACCTCATGGGTGAAAGTCGGGACGACCGGTAATGATGCGGAACCAGGCGCGACTGCGTCCGGTTGGGTTGGCATGGCGGCCTGCTGAACCTGTTGCAGCAAGTCCGGCCGGGCCGCCAGCGCCTCTGTCACTGCACGGCCGACGATGGCGGCCGGGGTGACGCTGAGAAGGCGCTGAGCCGTGGGATTGGCGTCTACCACGCGGCCGCGCGGATCGAGCACGATGATGCCATCGGCCAGGTTCTCGATCACCATGTCACGCGCGACAGGCACCAGATCCAAGAAGCGGAACCGAAAGAGCGCAGCCAGGTTGAGGATGCCGGTCAGGGTAAGCCCAAACGTGGTCAGATCGAGATGGGGCAGGGGCTGCACGCCGATCAAGTAGAGAAAACTGCCGATCCAGGGCGGCAGGGCCGAGAGCAGCACGGTCGCGGCCTGCCTGCGGTAATCGCCGGACGCTCGGATGAAACGCCAGGCGAGCAACAGCGCGCCTGCCAGCAGCAATAGATAGGTGTACGCAATCAGGCCATAGAACAGCGGGCCATACTCGATGTCGAGCATGGGATAGGGAGTGTTGGCGTCAAGCTGCACATGGACGTAGAACAGCCTGTGCCAGTCGTTGGTTGCAACAGCCAGGAGCGACAGAATCGCTGCCAGGGTCAACACGGCTGCGGCCAGGTTGGGTACGCGGCGGTTGAAGCCAGCCTGGCGCAACGTGAACAGCAGCCAGGCGCCCGGCACCAGGACGATGCCCACGTACTCAAGCCTGGCGGCCAATAGCTTGCTCTTCATGTCTGGCAGCAGCCACTCCAGGGCGTAGAGGATGGTCCACCAGGTCACCGCAAACATCAGAATGGCGAACGATCGGGAGCCGGGAGCCATTGGTCGCCGCCAGGCCACCACGCCCACGAAAAGCGACAAGGCCGCTGATAAGATCAGCAAGGAAATGACATGCCCAAGATTCATTGTTCTTCCTCGATGGGGAAGATGAGGCGCAATCTACAGGAATTCCAAATGTGGTCGCTGAAGACATCTGGAATGGAGGCTTTAGCCGGTTATTGGGCACTTGAGAACCCTG
>JAYRVL010000842.1:0-3252 GCA_041918575.1 Anaerolineae bacterium
CATTGCCAGCCAGGCCGCGACCGCCATCTCCAACGTGCGCCAGACCCAGCGCCTGACCAGCATCTTCGAGATCAACGAACTGCTCAGCCACAATCCCGATCTGCAGCAGATTGGCGACCGCATGGCTCAGATCATGACCGGCCCAGCCCTGGACTACCAGGACTGCACGCTGCACCTGCTGGAGGGCGACCGGCTGACCCTGGTTCCAACGACGGGCGACCCGCGCAGCGGCGCGGAGCTGCAGATCAGCGTACACGAAGGGGTGGTGGGCTGGGTTGTCCGCGAGAAGCGTCATCGCTACGTGCCGGAGATTGCGCTCGATCCCGATTTCAAGCACAAGGCGTGGGCCAGCCAGCAAGGGTTGGTCTCCATGCTCTGTGTGCCGCTGCTGAGCGGCGAGCGGGTCTTCGGCGCGTTGGCGGTTTACACTGCGTACCGGCACGAGTTCGATGAAGATGAGGTGCGCGGGCTGCGCATCTTCGCGACGCAGGCCGCGCTGGCCTTTGCCAACGTGCAGCGCCAGCAGCAACTGCAGCGCGTGAATGAAGTGCGCACGGTGGAGATGTACCGGGCGGGCCATGAGCTGCGTTCCCCGCTGTTCCAGGCCAAGCAGATCGCGGAGAATCTGCTGGCGGGCAACCTGGGCGCTTTGACCGAAAAGCAGCATGATCGCCTGGAAAAGCTGGCAGGCTATCTCGAGCGCCAGCAGCGCCAGATTGACCAAGTGCTGCTCATCAGCCGGCTGGAGGCGGGCGACGACCATCCCGGTATTCCGTTCGATCCGGAACCGCTCAACGTCAGGACGCTCCTGCGCCAGGCGCAGCGGCGGGCTGCCGGCCGCGCGCAGCGCCAGAAACTGCATCTCACCATCAAGCCTGCTGTCAATGCCAGCCTGACCGTGTGGGGGGATGAGTACGCCCTGGAGCAGGTGTTGGACAACCTGATCGAGAATGCCATCAAATTCACGCCGGCGGGCGGGACGATCACCCTGGGCTATGACACCTGGAAGGACAGCATCCGCATCACCGTCAGCGACACCGGCGTTGGCATTCCAGGCGAGCTGCGCAAGCGCGTGTTCGAGAAGTATTTTCAGATCAGCAATCCACGCCAGGATCGAAGCGTCGGGTTGGGTCTTGGGCTGGCCATTTGCCAGGAGATTGTGCAGCGGCATGGCGGGGTGATCGAAATCCACGACACGCCTGGGGGCGGGGCGACATTCATGATTTTCTTACCTGGAAATTAAGGAGTTGACATAATGCAAAATGCGAGACTATTGGTGATTGATGACGAGGCGGGGTTCTGTGAGAGCCTGGCCGATTGGTTTACGCCGTTAGGGTGCCAGGTCAGCGAGGCGACCAGCGGCGCGGAGGGGATCGAACTGGCGTTAGCGCAGCGGCCTGACGCCATCGTTTTGGACATCAGGATGCCGGGGATGGACGGCTTCGATGTGATTCGCGCCTTGCGTGAAAACGACCTGACGCGCGAGATTCCCATTGTGGTATGGTCGGCGGTCAGCGAGGACCTGGGCAATCGGCTGCGTGGCCTGCGTTACGGCGCCGACTACATCCTATTGAAGGGCGGCAAGGAGCTACGTGAGTTGGAAGAGGTGCTGCGGCGCATCCTGACGCGGCGCAGGCCATCTCCTTCCGCGCCGGCGGCGGCGGCGCCTGGCAGCGGCCTGGTCTACGATGCAGACGAAGTGCTGGTTTACCGTGACGGCGTGCGTCTCAACGTCGAACTGACGCCCAGCGAGGCGAGCCTCATGCACTGCTTGTGGAACAATCGCAGCCGGCTGACCACGCGTGACGACATTGCCGAGAGCGTCTACAGCGATGTACAGAATCGGGAAGGCGTCAGCAACGAAGCCATGGATCGCCTGGTGGGGCGGCTCAGGACCAAAATCGAGCCGGATCCCAAGTCCCCGCGCTACATCCAGACGGTGCGCGGCTTCGGCTACCGCCTGGCGCCGAGCGGCCAGCCGTTCAATCATGAGGGTGGGTAGCATCGCGGCTGGGATCAAGAACACTGATCGTAGAGTTCTTGCAGCCAAGGGTCCATGACGTCTCTCACCTGAGAGAATTCGGGAACTTCGGCCATCAAAAGAACAAGATCGGTTCTCCAAACCTGCTCCAGAGCGGCGAGATGGCCCGTCATGGCTATCGGATCGAGAGTCAATCCCACCGTCTGTAGCTTGTGAGGGACGAGTTGGGCCACCTGGGAAATCGTTGCCAGGCGACGTGTTGCGATTACCCACAGATCATAGACGTCGCGTGGCGCTTGGCGCATGGAAAACGCTCGCACCTTCTCAGCAGCGATCTCAGCTATCTGCATGACACGAACAGGAAAGCGTGCTCCGTAAGCGGATTCGACCATCAGATCGGTAGGTGGCAGAAGAATGGTCTCACGAAAGCTTATGTCCAGCTTGATGGAGTTGGTATATCGCAGCGGACCCAGGTAGCGCAACCGGGTAATCGTCAACGCATCATGGAACGCCCGGTATTCCGCGATGACAGCACCGATCTCGGCAACTTCAACGGCGGGTCGTAGCTCGTTGATGGTTACCGGCCGGCTGGCAGTGAAGTCCAGATCCAGAGACAACCGCGTGCCGGCATAGAACTTGTGCAAGGCCGTGCCGCCCTTCAGCACCAGCACGCGACGTAGCTCGTCGTCGGCACTGAGCGAACGCAGCACAAGTTCGAGAATGTACTCCTTTTCCAAGAAGCCGAGATTGAGCTTGCGACGCGCGGCCATGCGTCGTAGATCATCGCGAGTTATCATCATGTCTCCATCCAGGTCAAGGGGTGATCTTTTGGCACATTCAGTCGTAGTCGCCAGGTGCGGTCATACGGTCCAGCGGGTGGCAGGCGAGGATCGAGACGGACAAAACTGGCGGAGAGGTTATCTCGCCACGCAGAAATGGCGCTGAGCCAGTCAGTCTCGGGAAATTGTCCCGACAGATCAAGCTGTTCAACCAGGTATCCCAGACGCTTGATAATGGCCTGGTTTTTGAGGCGTGCAGCATACTCGGTCAGTTGCGCCGGCCGCGCCGAGGACCGCTGTGCAAAGCCCAGAACGCCTTTGGCGGCTTCGACGATGCCACCGCACAGATCCGGACGATCCAGGCAATCCAGGACGGTGCGCGCCGGATCGGTCACGACGACGGGCTGATCATCTATTTGCATGGTGACAACACCGAAGAAGCGTTCAGCGGCAATAGTCACGAAATGGCCGCGAAAGCCGAGCTCCTCGACC
>JAYRVL010000843.1:0-6321 GCA_041918575.1 Anaerolineae bacterium
CACCCCCATCACTCGACGTGTCATGCTCTCTGGAAGAACCCTGCACCTCGAAGGCGCGAATTTCGCCGATCGTATGACGGTGCAAATCGGCGATGCCGCGCCTGTCGCTGCAACCGTGATTGACCAGGAACATGCAGAAGTGACGTTGCCGGCAGACTTGCCTCCTGGTTGTCACGACGTCACCACGACATCACCGGATGGACGAGCAGGCACGGCGCCTGGTCTCTTGCGCGCCGGGCGCCAGACCTTCGTTCCATCCGTTGTCAAGTAGATCGGTGGGTGAAAATTTGCCCCAGGCGTCACTGATTCGTATAATTCGACTTACGTTCGCAGTGGAGACCAGGTTTGAGGGCAGGATTGGAGACGCTCCCCAGCGCTTGCCTGATTTCAGACCTGGTTTCTTGCGTGTTATTCGGATTCTGGAGGTCAATGGCGTGATCGAAGTCAAAGACGTAACGAAATCCTACGGTCCCATCGAAGCCCTGGCTGGCGTCAGCCTGGACATTCACCAGGGCGAGATCGTGGGTTTGCTTGGCCCCAACGGCGCAGGCAAAACGACCCTGATGAAGATTCTCACCGGCTATCTGCAGCCGGACGGCGGCACGGTGACCATCGAGGGCCTGGATGTGCTGACCCACACGCGGGCCATTCAGGCCCGCATCGGCTACCTGCCCGAAAATGCACCGCTCTACCCTGAGTTGTCCGTACAGGCCTATCTCAAACTGATGGCCGACCTGCGCGAGATTCCAGAGGCCGAGCAACCCCGGCGCCTGTCCGAGGCCATCGTCGCCACCAGCCTGCAAGACCGGCTGACGCAGCCGATCGGCACGCTGAGCAAAGGCTTCCGCCAGCGCGTCGGCCTGGCGCAGGCCATCCTGCATAAACCCAAGTTCCTGGTGTTCGACGAGCCAACCGTGGGCCTCGACCCCACGCAGATCGTGGAAATTCGGCGCCTCATCAAGCGCCTGTCCCAAGAAAGCACGATCCTCTTCTCCACGCACATCCTGTCCGAAGTCGAGGCGCTGTGCGATCGGGTCATCATCATCCTCAACGGCCAGATCAAGGCCGATCAGCGTTTGTCCACGCTGGCCGCGACCGCCGATGCGATCCTGGTCTTGCAGGACCGACAGCGCGATGTGGAAGCGGCCCTGGCCGGTCTGGCCCATGTGCGCAAGGTCGAGCCGTTCCAGACGGCCGATGCCTTCCCGGCCTACCGCATCGTCGGCGCGGAGACCGGCGGTCAGGACTTGTGCCCGGCCGTCTACGACCTGGCGCGCCAGCGCAACTGGCCGCTGCGTGAGCTGCGCCGCGATGTGCGCACCCTGGAGAGCGTATTCAATCAGTTGGCAACTGGCGGATCAAAACTGACGGATCAAAACTGACGGATCAAACAACGATGAAACAAACACTTTCGATGACGCGTAAGGAACTGAACAGCTACTTCGGGTCGCCCATGGCGCTGATCTTCCTGGGCGCCTTCCTGGCGGCTGCTCTCTTTTCCTTCTTTTGGGTCAACACCTTCTTTGCACGAGGCATCGCGGATGTGCGCCCCCTCTTCCAGTGGATGCCGATCCTGATGATCTTCCTGGTGGCCGCGCTGACCATGCGCCAGTGGAGCGAAGAGCAGCAGTCGGGCACCCTGGAGATTCTGCTCACCCTGCCGGTGCGCGGCGCGCAGTTGGTCATCGGCAAATTCCTGGCGGTGATGGCGCTAATCGCGCTCGCCCTGGCGCTGACCCTCTTCCTCCCGATCACCGTGAGCCTGCTGGGTAACCTGGATTGGGGCCCGGTGTTCGGCGGTTACCTGGCCACTCTGCTGATGGCGGCCGCGTACGTGACGATCGGCCTATTCATCTCGTCGCGCACCAACAACCAGATTGTGGCCCTCATCGCCACAGTCCTCCTGTGCGGCATCTTCTACGCGGTCGGTTCACGTGGCGTCACCGATTTCGTGGGCGGCGCGGCGGCTGACATCCTGCGCGCTATCGGCATCGGCAGCCGCTTCGAGAGCATCGAGCGCGGCATCATTGATCTGCGCGACCTGGTCTACTACCTCTCGCTGACCGCCCTCTTCCTGCTGCTGAACATCGTCTCGCTCGACAGCCAGCGCTGGAGCCAGGGCGAAAACACCGCGGCCTATCGCCGCAACTGGCTGACGATGACTGGCCTGGTGGCGCTCAACCTGGTCGTGCTCAACATCTGGCTCTATCCCATCAGCAGCCTGCGCCTGGACCTGACCGCGCAGCGCGAGTACAGCCTGTCCGCGGCCACGCGTGATTTGCTCAGCAACGTGCAGGAGCCGCTGCTCATCCGCGCCTACATGAGCGAAAAAACCCACCCGCTGCTGGCGCCGCTGGGGCCCCGCGTGCGCGACATGCTGACCGAATATCAAATCGCCTCCCGCGGCCGGGTGACAGCCGAGGTGATTGATCCCTTGCAGGACGCGGACAAGGAGACCGAGGCCAATCAGACCTACGGCATCCAGCCCACGCCGCTGCAGGTGTCGGGGCGCTACGAAGCCTCGGTCATCAACGCCTACTTCGACATCCTGGTGCGCTACGGCGATCAGAACGTCACCCTCAACTTTCGTGACCTGATCGAAGTCAACTCGCAGCGCGACGGCACGGTGGATGTGCGCCTGCGCAACCTGGAGTACGACCTGACCCGCGCGGTCAAGAAGGTGGTCTACGGCTTCCAGAGCGTAGACAGCGTGCTGGCCGCGGTCAAGGAGCCGGTCAAGCTGACGCTGTTCGTGACGCCGAACACGCTGCCGGCCACGCTGCAAGAAGGGCAGGCCGCCATCGAAAAGGTGGCGCGCGAGCTGCAGACGCGCTCCAACGGCAAGCTGACCTTCGAGGTGATTGACCCCGATGCCCCCGCGGCCACCATTACCCGCCAGACGCTCATCAATAACTTCAAGCTGCGACCGATTCCGGTTTCGCTCTTTGCCGCCGACACCTACTACCTCGACATGATCCTGCAAGTCGGCGACAAGGCGCAAGTGATCTCCCCGTCGGGCGACTTGAGCGAGGCCAGTGTGCGCACCGCCATCGAAGCCGCGCTCAAGCGCTCGTCCAGTGGCTTCTTGAAAGTGGTGGGCCTGTGGACGCCGCCGCCCGCGCCGGCCGACCCACAGTTGGGGCAATACCAGCCGCCGCAGCCAACCTTCAGCTCCCTGAACCAGCAGCTCAGCCGCGACTACACCGTGCGGTCGGTGGATCTCAAGGATGGCCAGGCGCCGTCCGATGTGGATGTGCTGGTGGTGGTGGCGCCGCAGGCCCTGGACGACAAACAGCGCTTCGCCATTGACCAGTTCCTGATGCGCGGGGGCGCAGTGGTGGTCGCAGCCGGCAACTACATCATCTCGCCGGATCCCTATGCCGGCAGCCTGGGCATCGCGGCGATCAGCGGCGGCCTGCAGGAGATGCTGCAAAGCTACGGCATCACCGTCACGCAGGCCCTGGTCATGGACCCGCAGAACGAGCCGTTCCCGGTGGCAGTCAACCGCGACGTGGGCGGCATGCAGGTGCGTGAGATTCAGGCCATCAGCTACCCCTTCTTCGTGGATGTGCGCAGCAGCGGCATGGACAAGAACAGCCCGGTGGTGGCGAACCTGTCGGCCGTTACCATGAACTGGGCTTCGCCGCTGACCCTGGATGCGGCGAAGAACAGCGGCCGCGCCGTCGTGCCGCTGCTCAAGTCCAGCGCCAACGCCTGGCTGCGCACCAATACCGACATCCAGCCCAACATGCAGCTCTATCCAGAGCTGGGTTTCCCGGTCGAAGGCGCGCGCGAGTCGCACATCCTGGCGGTTTCCGTGCAAGGTTCGTTCGACAGCTTCTTCACCGGCAAGCCTTCGCCCCTGACCGCCGCGCCGGCCGATGCCACACAGCCGGCGCAGGCGCCGGTCACCGCGGCCACGATCGAATCCTCGCCCAACACCTCACGCCTGGTTGTCATCGGCAGCGCCGAATTCGTGGATGACCTCGTCTTCCAGGTTTCGGCCAACCTGACGCAAGATCGCTATCTGAATTCCTTACAGTTCATGCAAAACGCGGTAGACTGGTCCGTGGAAGATCTCGACCTCCTGACCATCCGCTCCCGCGGCACGCAGTCGCGCGTGCTCAAGCCAATGGCCACGGGCGAGCGGTCCACCTGGGAAGTGGCTAACTACGCCCTGGCGCTGCTGGCCCTGGCCGTTATCGGCGCGGTGTGGACCATGCGCCGGCGCAATGAAAAGCCGATGACGCTGGTCGGGACCGGCGAATAAAGGGGAATCATTGGAGAATGATGATGAGTAAACGTAATCAGATTCTGGCCGGAATTCTCCTGGCGCAGGCGCTGCTGGCCGTCTTCGTTCTGTGGCCGCGCTCCGCGCCGGCCAGCGCGGGCGCGCCCCTCTTTGCCGACTTCGAGGCGAGCGACGTGACCAGCCTCAAGATCAGCGATCAGGACAAGAACATGGTCGAGCTCAAGAAACTGGGCAGTGATTGGGTGCTGGCCGACGCAGATAGTTTCCCCGTGGATGCCAGCAAGGTGACGCCCATCCTGGACAAGATCGCGGCCATCAAGACCAACCGCCTGGTGACACGCACCAGTGATAGTCACAAACGTTTGCAGGTGGCCGCTGACGATTTCCTGCGCAAGGTGGAGTTCACCCTGTCCAGCGGCGCCGCGCACACGCTGTTCATCGGCTCCGCGCCAGGCACTCGCGCCACGCACGTGCGCGCGGACCAGCAGAGCGAGGTCTTCCTCGCCAGCGACCTGTCGAGCTACGAGGTGGGCGCGCAGGAAACCTCCTGGATCAAGACCACCTACGTCAGCATCACGCAGACCGAGATGGTCGGGCTGACCGTCACCAACATCACCGGCACGCTGCAATTCTCGAAGGACGTTTCCGGCGCTTGGACGCTCGATGTCCTGCCCGCGGGCGCGGCGCTCGACACGGGCGCGGTCACCTCGCTGGTCGGCCAGGCCGCCAATGTCACCCTGCTCAAGCCGCTGGGCAAGCAGGCTAAGCCAGAATATGGCCTGGACAAGCCGCAGGCCACCGTCGCCGTGCGCTTCGAGTCGGGCGATCAGCCGGTTGCCACCCTGACGCTGACGATCGGCGCCAAAGACCCAACTGATAACAGCTATTACGTCAAGTCGTCGGCCTCGGAGTACATCGTCAAGGTGTCCGAATACAGCGTGCGCGATTTCGTCACCAAGACCGCGCAAGACTTCGTCCAGCCGCCGACACCCACCCCCGCGCCGAACACAACCCCCGGCGGCTAAGGCCGCTGCAACCGGAGCCGCCGAATGAATTCGGGGTGAAGGGGCGTTCCGCCGTCAGGTCGGCCTGCGCCGACCGGCCTCGCGTCCACGGAGGTTCCTGGTACACGGATGAAAACAGGTCAACACGAATGATAAGAAGGGATGGATCATGACAAAGAAGGCATTGCTGATCGGACTGAACGAATACAGCGGTGATATTAGCCGGCTGAAAGGCTGCGTCAATGACGTGGTCCAGGTCAAAGGGCTGCTCGAAACCTACTACGGTTTTAGCAGCGACAACATCCAGACGCTGACCGACAGCCAGGCGACCAAAGCCGGCATCCTGGCGGGCCTGGATTGGCTGACCACGGGGAGCCAGGCCGGCGACGTCCTGGTGTTCCACTACTCCGGCCACGGCAGCCAGGTGGCCGACAACGGCGATGATGAACAGGATGCCACCGACGAAATCCTCATCCCCTACGACCATGACTGGAACAACCCCCTGCGCGACGATGATCTCAAGGCCGCCTTCGATCGCATCAGCCCTGGCGCCAGCCTGACGGTGATGATGGACTGCTGCCACTCGGGCACGGGCAATCGGCCCGCGCCCGCCGCCGATGCGGATCCGGCTACGCTGCCCATGTCGCGCTCCGTTGATCCGCCAGACGAGATCAGAGGCGCCATCGAATTCCTCGAAGCCCTGAGAAAACTGCTCGGCTGGCAGCGCAAGAACCGCTTCAAGGTGGTCAAGACCCAGGAGAACAACGTGCTGCTGGCGGCCTGCCGCGACGATCAAACCTCGGCCGACGCCTACATCGCCAACGGCTACCACGGCGCCTTCACCTGGTACCTGGCCGAGGCGCTGCAGGCGACAGGCGGCCATCTCACCTACCGCCAGCTCGCTGAGCGCATCGGCGTGGGCGGCCGGGCCTACAACCAGCAGCCGCAGTTGGAATGCCAGCCGGCGTCGTTCGACCGGCAGGTCTTCGCCCCGGCGGCGTGACCAGTAGTAACAAACGTAGAAGGCAATCGTCTGCAAGGCAAACACTATCGCGACAACGCCGA